>JADMKJ010000010.1:21486-23041 GCA_015478855.1 Proteiniphilum sp. | reverse complement strand
TACATGCAATATTCACACCTGTAACATCACTTCGAATGCATCTTCTTTTGTACCTTTGTCCGATCAAACAATGAAGCTATGAATGCAACGCACAGTGCAACAGCAGTGATTATCGCCAACGGTCGCTTTCCGCAACATCCCATCCCGCTCTCCATGATTGAGAATGCAGCTTACATTGTCTGCACCGACGGGGCGGCCAATGATTTTATCGCTGGCGGCGGGAGGCCTGATGCGATCGTAGGCGACTGTGACTCCATCTCGGAAGAGAACAGGAAGCGTTATGCACACATCATCCACCTGAGTGATGATCAGGAGACCAATGATCTCAACAAGTCGGTGCTGTTCTGCGTGGAGCAAGGAAAAAAAGAGATTGTCATCGTCGGCGGCACCGGCAAACGGGAAGACCACACGCTGGGCAACATCTCCCTGTTGGCAGAGTATATGGAGCGTGCATCGGTGATGATGGTGACCAACTACGGTATCTTCACCCCCATACAGACTTCAACAACATTTAAGAGCTTCAGGGGTCAGCAGGTCTCTCTCTTCTGCATCGACCGCAAAGAGGTCACCACGCGGAACCTTAAATATCCGCTCCATCAGAGGGTACTCACCAACTGGTGGCAGGGTACGCTGAATGAATCGCTGGGCGACACATTCAGCGTAGAGACATCGGGCAGGGTGATTGTCTTTCAGACATACGCTTAACACACTAGCCCAGCTCACGCAGTACTTCGAGCGATTTTAAGGGAGGGAAATCATAGATGTGCAACCGATAGTACTCCAGCAGATATTCCACGATCACATTTCTCTGTTGCCTCGACAACCTGAAAAGATGCATGTTGCCGTAATGCATACGGTGCAGATGTGCCAGAAAGGCACTCTGCTCCCGGCTCAGGTAATGCGCATGCAACGGCATCCTCATCACGAACTCACCGTTGAGCAGATCGAAATAGCTGTTTCTCCCTACAAAGTTCACATTGGGATATACACCCAGATAGCGGGTGAGCCCCACCATAAAGGCCAGATGAAAATTAGCCAGTCCCTTTCCGGCTGCTTCCAGTGTCTCCACCGAGTTTTTCAGGTAGTCGAAAATTAAGTCGTTATGATCCGACTCACGCAATACCCGGGAGAGAAATTCCGACAGGAAGAAGACCAGTGATATCTTCGTCATATCGCTGTTAATCTCATACAGCGGGAACTGCCTCTCGGCATCCTTCAGCCGCTGCAGATCACGCAGCGGCATATGCTCCACCTCCAGTGACAATACCGACAGTGGGAAGAAGAGTGATGTTTTGATCTTCGAACGCCGCCCATGTGTCCGGGGCAAGAGGTAGGAGGTCCTTCCGAAATCACGCGTAAAAAGATGCGTGATGGAATAATTATCACTGTACTGTGAGGTACCAAGCACGATGCCCTGCGTTTTGTGCAACATGGGATTGGGGATTGCGGATTGGGGAATTAAAAATGAATAATTAAAAATTAAGCGTTAGAAAAATAAAAACGGACAGCTTATCGCTTACCACTTACAGCTTATTGCTTATTGCTTATTGCTTAC
>JADMKJ010000010.1:3066-21386 GCA_015478855.1 Proteiniphilum sp. | reverse complement strand
TGCTTATTGCTTACACAAATATAGGAAATTTCATCTGAATGACAAAGCAAAAAAAACGCCCCGGTAAATACCGAAGCGCTCTATATCTGTCTCTTCGCAGATGATCAATACAGTTTCTTCTTGATACGTGCTGCTTTTCCGCGCAGACTCCGCAAGTAGTAGAGTTTTGTTCTGCGTACTTTACCCTGGCTGTTCATCGTAATACCTTCAATAAAGGGTGAGTTCATCGGGAAGATACGCTCCACACCGATATTCTCTGACATCTTTCTGACGGTAAAACGCTTGGCGTCGCCATGTCCCGAGATCTTGATCACCACACCGCGATACTGCTGTATACGCTCTTTGTTTCCCTCCACAATACGATATGCCACCGTAATGGTATCACCGCTTCTGAAAGCAGGAAACTCCTTTTTTTCTTTAGCAAAAGACTCTTCCGCTATCTTAATTAAATCCATCTTGTATAATGCTTTACGTTAATAATTAACCTTGTTTGAACGCAATATAACGGAATATCACCGACAGAGATTGCGCAAAGCGGATGCAAAGGTAGGAAAAAAACTATAAAATACCATGCAAATACTTATTTAATCTATATTTTTCCTGTCACCCTTGACACTAATAGGAAAAAAGCGTATTTTTGAGCTGGTTTAAATGTTTTCAGGTCATCATACCTTAACAAACAGTCACTTTCAAATGAAGATAAGAACATTATGGATTGCTTGCGTAGCAATAACCCTTCTTTCGTGCAAACCACAATATCAGCTAACGGAGATGAGCGGAACCATCGTGGAGATGAATGCAACCTATGATGTTCCCACACACCAGCGAATGCAGTCACTGGTGCAATCCTACAAGAGTGAGCTCGATGAAAAGATGAACCAGATCATCGGCAACTCTGCACAATACATGGATTACAGACGACCTGAGAGCCTGCTCACCAACCTCACATCGGACGTGATGAAAGCCTATGGCGATGAGCATCTGCCGGAGGGTGCTGATGCAGGGGTGATGAATGTACACGGTCACCGTGCTACCCTGCCAAAGGGAGAGATTACGGTAGGCAATCTGTTTGAGATCTATTCTTTCGATAATACCATCACCTTTCTGGAGTTGAAAGGGAGCGACCTGAAAGAGATGTTCGATGCCTATGCACGTATCGGTGGTGCGGGCATCTCCTCGAATGTGAGACTTGTTGCCGAGGGAGGAAAAGTGAAGAGTGTCACTCTCGACGGTAACCCCATCGATGAGCGTGCTACCTATCATATTGTCACGCTCGATTATCTTGCCGACGGCAACGATAACATGACATCCTTCAGGAATGCCTTGACAAGCGTCAACACAGGTATCACCCTGCGTGATTTGATGATTGATTATGTGAAAGAGCAAACACGCCGGGGGAATGAGATCACATCAGTGCTCGATGGCCGCATTACAGTAATTAAATAAAAATTGACCTATGAAATCAACCTTGCTTATAATTACCCTTATCCTGTCAATCACATTTTCGGCATACGCGCAAAAGAGCATTGTGATCCTCCATACAAACGATACGCACAGTCGTATTGAACCGCTGCCCGAAACTGACAGGTATGCTGCCGGCAAAGGAGGGGTGGAACGTCGTATCAACTATATCGAACAGATGAGAAAAGAGCATGACAATGTGCTTCTGTTGGACGCAGGCGATTTTCTGCAGGGCACTCCCTATTTCAATCTCTTCAAGGGTGAGGTGGAGGTGGAAGCGATGAACATGATGGGATACGACGCGGTAACATTGGGTAATCATGAGTTTGACTATGGGCTTGAAATACTGGAGAAGGTGGTGCGTGCGGCAACGTTCCCCATCCTATCCAGCAACTACGACTTCAGTGAAACTGCACTTTCGGGACTGATTAAGCCCTGGCTTATCCTTAAAAGAGACGGTGTAAAGATTGGTATCATAGGCATCGACATAAGGCCGGAGGGTCTGATCTCGTCGGCGAATTGGGCGGGGATGAAATATCTCGATCCTGTGCAGACGGCCAACAGGCTCGCAGCTGAGCTGCGCACACAACATAAATGTGATGTGATCATCTGTCTCTCTCACCTGGGTTATGTACCCGACACGAGACTTGCAGAATCGACACAAAATATTGACCTTATCATTGGCGGGCACAGCCATACCTTTATGGAAGAGCCCGATATTCGCAAGAATGCCGATGATAAAGATGTCATGATCTACCAGACAGTCGGACGTGGGGTCTATGTGGGGAGAGTAGAGATGAAATTAGAGAAGGTGAAACGATAACAAGGATAGGTGATAATGAGAAAATTGCTGCTGCTCACTGTTTTGGGTTTATATACGGCATTTGCATCGGCGCAGGTGGCTACCACCCTCTATGCTCAGGCCGACAAGGGTAAGATGACACGCTGGGTGGATTCGGTCTATGCATCGATGACCGCCGATGAGAGAGTAGGTCAGCTTTTTATGCCTATCGTGGAACCCAGCAGCGGATGGAAAAATAGGATTGCCGGATATATAGAACAGCAGAAAGTAGGTGGCCTGCTGTTCTCCAAAGGGACGCTGGCCTCTCAGGCAGAGGTCACCAACTACGCACAAAGCATCTCGCGTGTACCGCTGATGATCGCCCTGGATGGTGAATGGGGTCTCTCCATGCGTCTCACCGATGCCCCCGCCTATCCCCGCAATCTGATCATCGGCGCCATTCAGGATGAGGAGACACTGATGCTTTACGGCAAGGAGGTGGCCCGTCAGTGCAGGGAGATGGGCATCCACGTCAATTTCGCCCCCTCCATCGATGTGCATACCAATCCACAAAACCCAATTATAGGGACACGCTCATACGGAGAGAACCCGCAGGAGGTGGCCAGACAGGGTATCGCCTACGCCCGCGGGCTGGAAGCGAACGGTGTGATGGCAGTAGCGAAACATTTCCCCGGCCACGGTGACACGTCGGAAGATTCACACAAGACACTGCCCACCATCACTCACAATAGCGAACGGCTGGAACAGGTGGAGCTCTATCCGTTCAGGAAGTACATTCAGGCGGGTTTAGCGGGTATGATGACCGGACATCTGAATGTGCCTGCATTACACACACAAGGCATGCCCGCCTCACTCGCACCGGAGATAGGGGTGCGTCTGCTGAAAGAGGAGATGGGTTTCACGGGACTCACCTTCACCGACGGGATGGCCATGAAAGGTGTCTCCGATCAGCCGGATGCAAGCGTGAAAGCATTGCTTGCCGGCAACGATATTGTGCTGGGTGTCGTGAACCAGGGAAAGGAGTTCACCTCGGTAATGAGAGCGGTGGAAAACGGCACAATCTCTGCCTCTTTACTAGAGGAGAAGGTGAGGAAGATTCTCTCCTACAAGTACATCCTTGGTGTACACCGGTTCACACCCATCAACCCCGGCACTATCCACAGTCGTGTTAACAGTGCTACTGCTGACTGGATACAAAGAAGAATTTACGACAAGGCTGTCACGCTAGTCAAAAATGAGGATGCGCTGATCCCCTTAAAAGGACTGGATAAAGTGAAGATTGCATCCGTAGCTGTAGGTGCTTCTGCCTCTAACCCGTTTCAGCAATATCTGCAGAAATATGGCGATGTCACCACCTTCCGGGCGGAATCAGCGGCAGTAATCCCGACCATCAGGGAGCTGGGGAAGTATGACCTTGTGATCATCTCGCTGCATTCAGACAGAGCCGTAGATGCTGCACCACTGCAACAACTTATCAACGATAAAAAAGTGCTGCTGGTGTTCTTCACCTCACCCTACAGGCTACATGCTTTTCAGCAGTCGGCTGACAACGCCCCGGCGGTGGTCATGGCTTACGACGCCACTGAGTTTGCACAGAGGAGTGCTGCCCAGGCCATTTTCGGAGGCATCGCCATCAGCGGCAAGCTGCCGGTAAGTACCGGTTCATTCAATCAAGGTGTTGGTGCAGAAACCGACAAAGTACGTCTTGGCTATTCACTGCCGGAAGAGGTGGGCCTATCATCTGAAAGGTTCAGTAATATTGAAAGTATCGCCATGGAAGGTATCAGGCAGAGGGCCTACCCCGGATGTCAGATACTGGTGGCGAAAGATGGTGTGGTGATCTACGAGAGGGAGTTTGGGCGGTTCGATTATGGCCAGAGTGCAGAGGTGACCGGTGAAACGGTCTATGATCTGGCTTCGGTCACCAAGGCTTCAGCCACGCTGCCTGCCATCATGAAGCTCTATGACGAGAAGAAAATACGCCTGCAGGATCCTATCAGCAAGTTCGTTCCCGAAACAAAGAGAAGTGACAAGGCAAACATCAATATCCGCTCACTGCTGTTTCATGAATCGGGCATCACCTCTTTCATTCCCTATTACACTACCGCCATTGATAAGGAGAGTCTCAACGGACCACTCTTTGGTCGCCGCTCGGCCACCTACCATGTTCGCTATGCGGGTGCCTGGGCACGCACCGATTACAGGTTCCTGCCTGAGCTGATATCCACACGGCAGTCGGACAAGTTTCATCTGCCCATAGCGAAAGGCCTCTATGGCAGTGACGAGATGCATGATGCATTGCTGAAAGATGTGATCGACTCTCCCCTTCGCACCAGAGGAAGATATACTTACAGTTGTCTCAACTTCATGTTGCTTAAGGAAGCGGTGGAGAATGTCTCTGCAGATGATCTCGACAGCTATGTGAAGCAGCAGTTCTACCATAAGCTGGGTGCCACATCCACAACGTTTCAACCCCTGAGATATATACCTCTTGAAAAAATCCCTCCCACTGAGGATGACCCCTTCTTCCGCAAGCAACATGTGCGGGGATATGTGCATGATGAGGGGGCTGCACTCTTCGGCGGGATATCGGGCAACGCCGGCCTCTTCTCCAATGCGGGCGATCTGGCCAAGCTGTACCAGATGTGGCTCAACGGTGGTGAATATGGAGGTGAACGCTTTCTGAGTGAAGAGACAGTCAGGCTTTTCACCACGATGAAGAGCAACCACAGTCGTCGTGGCCTGGGATTCGACAAGCCCGATCCGCGAAGCAGTAAGTCAAGCCCCGCCAGCCCGGGCACACCCATAGAGGTATACGGCCATACCGGCTTCACCGGCACCAGCTTCTGGATAGACCCGGTGAATGACATGATCTATATCTTTCTTTCAAACAGGGTCAACCCGTCGCGTGCACCCAACAGGTTTTCCACATTAAGTATACGTGAACGTATACAGGAAGAGCTGTACCATGCCATGAAAGAGAACAGACAGTAAATAACTGATTTGAATTGTACACAATGCAAACGATCATCAAGAGCAACAATCTACCTGCGGATGTAGAGAAAACGATCAGGAACATCCATTTCGACAAACTGTTCATCCTCACAGATGAACATACACACGAGCTCTGTCTCCCCCTGCTGAAGGAGCTGCCGCAGTTACACGAGGCGACACAGATCATCACTCCTGCTGATGACACCAACAAGACCATCGTACATCTGAGCAAGGTCTGGAAGCAGCTCACCGAAAACGGTGCTACACGTCACTCACTGCTGGTGAATCTGGGCGGGGGTATGGTCACCGACCTGGGTGGATTTGCTGCTGCCACCTTCAAGAGGGGGATCAAATACATCAACATCCCCACTACTTTGCTGGGCGCGGTAGATGCAGCCGTAGGCGGTAAGACAGGCGTCAACTTCGAAGGATACAAGAATGAGATAGGTGCTTTTTACCCTTCTGAGTTCGTGATCATCTCCTCCGACTTTTTCCACACCCTCAATCAGAAAGCGCTCCTGTCGGGTTATGCCGAGATGATCAAGCATGCACTCATCCATTCGACTGCCGACCTGGAGAAACTGATACAGTTCTCACTTGAGGATATCGACTACAGTAAGCTGAACGAGATGGTTTTCCGCTCTGTGGGCATCAAGCAGCGTATTGTGGAGAAGGATCCTTTCGAGAAGGATATACGCAAGGCGCTGAACCTGGGTCACACCACCGCTCACTCCTTCGAGAGCTTTGCCATTGAGACAGGCAACCCTGTTCCTCACGGATATGCAGTAGCATGGGGGTTGATAGTGGAGCTCTACCTGTCGCATCGCCTCTGTAATTTCCCCAAAGAGAAGCTGCAGAAGACAGTTCGTTTCATCCGGCAGCATTACGGTGCTTTCCCCATCAGCTGTGATCATTATGAGAAGCTGTATGATATTGCCCGTCACGACAAAAAAAACCAGGGTGACACTATCAACTTCACCCTTTTGTCAGAGATAGGGAATGTGCGTATCGACCAGACCGCCGCAAAAGAGCTCTTTTTTGAGGCATTGGATTTTTACAGGGATTCAGTGGGATTGTAAGCTGTTGCAGGTATTCCAATAGTCGGTCCGAAGAAATTTCACGTCACTCAGCGGGATTGAGAGTGGCGGCATGACGGAGCAGCAGGATGCCATATTGCCATGAATCCGGGCGATTGTGGATAGCAGCGTCTCATTAACGGTCAAACTGAAGCGCTTTGCCGAACAGGTTGTCACTGATCACTCCGTTATCAAACAGCAGCTTTCCGTTGACAAATGTTTTTGTTACTGACGTGCTGAACGTCTCACCTTCAAAGGGCGACCAGCCACACTTGTAAAGGATGTTATCTGCGGTGACGGTATAGGGCACGGCGGGATCAACAAGCACCAGATCGGCATAATAGCCCTCACGGATAAATCCTCTCTCTTTTATCTGAAAGAGGCGTGCCGGTGCATGGCACATCTTTTCCACAACCAGTTCTTTTGTCCAGTGACCCTGCTCAACCAGCTCCAGCATCACCTGCAGCGAATGTTGCACAAGTGGTCCGCCCGAAGCTGCCTGCAGTGCACCACCCTGTTTCTCACTCATCAGGTGAGGTGCATGATCGGTGGCCACCACATCAAGCCTGCCGGTTTTCAGCGCCTCACGCAGCGCCTCCCTCTCCTCAACGCCCTTGACTGCAGGGTTCCATTTTATCAGTGCCCCCAGGCGATCATAATCCACATCCGAGAACCATAAATGGTGTACGCACACCTCCGCGGTGATCCGCTTCTCCTCTGTGGGAGCACTACTGAACAGGCTCATCTCACGTGCCGTGGAGAGATGCAGTACATGCAGGCGTGAGCCATATCTGTCGGCCAGCTCCACCGCGTGGGATGAGGATTGGTAACATGCTTCGGCACTTCTGATCACCGGGTGCAGGGGGATAGGAATCATCTCACCAAACCGCTGCCGGTATAACGCTGCGTTCTCCCTGATGATCTCCTCCTTCTCACAGTGCGTGGTAATCAACATGTCCACCTCTGCGAATATTTGCTGCAATGCTTTCTCATTATCCACGAGCATGTTACCCGTAGAGGCACCCATGAATATTTTCACGCCACACACCTGTTTATTGTCCGCCTTCTTCAGTTCTCTCAGATTGTCGTTGGTGGCACCCAGGTAAAATGCATAGTTCGCCACCGATTTTTCAGCGGCAAGATCCATCTTCCGTGAGTGCGCATCGTTGGTGACAGTCTGTGGATTGGTGTTGGGCATCTCCATAAAAGAGGTGACACCTCCGGCGACGGCAGCCCTGCTCTCAGAACTCAGGTCACCCTTGTGCGTTAATCCGGGATCACGGAAATGAACCTGATCGTCAATCACTCCCGGCATAAGGTAGAGTCCCCGTGCATCGATCACCTCACGACAACTGTTCAGCAACTGTTCAGGTACATCACCCCGAAAGATGCGTGAGATCCTCTCTCCCTCCAGGAGAAGAGAGCCCGTGAAGGAGCTCCCTTCATTGATAATGGTGGCTTTATGTATAAGTATCATGATGTTTGTTTGATAAGTTTAGGACGTGGTCTGATTTTTCCGCACTCTTTTCTCCATCGCAGGTCGATGACGCCGAAGAAAGCCTCACCGAAGATGCCGGAGCTCATCTTCGAGGTGCCGAGCCTTCTGTTGACAAAAATCACCGACACCTCTTTAATACTGAATCCCAACACCTTGGCAGTATATTTCATCTCAATCTGGAAAGCATACCCCTTGAACTTAATCTTATCGAGATTGATGGTCTCCAGCACTTTGCGTCTGTAGCAGACAAAACCGGCAGTGGTATCCTTCACGTTGAGCCTTGTAATAAATAGCACATATTTAGATGCAAAATAGGACATCAACACACGCCCCATAGGCCAGTTCACCACGTTCACGCCGGTAGAATAGCGCGAACCCACGGAGAGATCATACCCCTCCTCACTGCAGGCTGCATAAAGACGGGGCAGATCGGCCGGATTGTGGGAGAAATCCGCATCCATCTCAAAGATATAGTCGTAGGTGCGTGCCAGGGCCCACTTGAACCCGTGGATGTAGGCAGTGCCTAGCCCCAGTTTCCCTTGTCTCTCCTCAATAAACAGACGCCCTGCAAACTCTTCCGCTATAAGGCGGTTGATGATGGCTGCCGTGCCGTCGGGCGATCCGTCATCAATCACTAAAATATGGAACTCTTTCTCAAGGGTGAAAACCGCCCTGATGATATTCTCAATATTCTCTTTCTCGTTATAGGTGGGGATAATTACAATACTGTCTGACATAGGGGTGAATTTTATATTCAAAAGTACTGTTTTTCGCCTACATACGAAAAAGTTTGTGTAAAATTTTGTCTTATAAAAAGAATTCCCTATCTTTGCACTCCCATAAAGGGAAAAAATATCGCGGAGTGGAGCAGTTGGTAGCTCGTTGGGCTCATAACCCAAAGGTCGTAAGTTCGAGTCTTGCCTCCGCAACTAAAAAAAGGAAAGTTTCAACGCTTTCCTTTTTTTTTGCACTGCCTCCCGGTGCCATCCACCACTGGATGATTAAATAAAAACAGTCCACCGGCAAAATTAACATAAAAAAAGAGCGCTGAAGAAGAATAATGCTTTAATTTGCAGATGAAACTTCAAAACAGGGAGTGATGAGAAGAATCATACTTCTGCTTATCGTACTTGTAATAAGCATATTCACATCGTTCTGCTTTTCTCAGCTATCGGGAAAAGCCTCCTATTACGCCCATCGTTTTCACGGCAGAAGAATGTCGGACGGTGCACCCTATCATAAAGACAGCCTCACCTGTGCCCATCGCACACTGCCCTTTGGCACACTGCTGGAAGTGAGAAATCCGAGAAACAATAAAACAGTCGTGGTGAAAGTGACCGACAGGGGTCCCTACATCAGGAACAGAATCATCGACCTTTCCTATGCGGCAGCGAAGGAGCTGGGCATCGTGCACATGGGTGTGGCACATGTAGAGATAAATGAAAGGATAATAATCCCTTTTGCACCGATAGTGATACTGCCCTTCGACCGACACGGATTACTGATTCCCGCCAAAACCACTGAGGATGTGCGTAACAACATGAACGCAGATCAAATAAAAGTGCTGCAATAAATCTCTCAATTTACCTCAGCACTTTTATCAATGACAAGCAACAGCTTTACCTTTTCTCGTTGCTGAATGAGTAGGGAAAATCGGCTTGTTTGACCCCTCTCTTTTTATTCGCTGTTTCAGACATGGTGACATCAATCGTCGCACCTTTCATCAGCTCCTGATGGGAGAAATAGTTCTTTGTGTACGCTTTCCCGTTAAACTTGATATCAGCGACAAATCGTCTCTCACTCGCATTATCCGGGGCGTTGATCTCCACCTTCCTGCCATTTTCGAGGTGGATGGTCATCCTGTTAAACAGGGGTGAGCCAATCACATACTCATCGCTACCGGGGCAGACAGGGTAAAAGCCGAGTGCCGAGAAGACATACCAGGCAGAGGTCTGTCCGTTATCCTCATCACCGCAATAGCCGTCGGGGTGATGATTGTAGAGCCTGTCCATCACCTCCCGTGCCCAGTACTGCGTCTTCCAGGGCTCACCCGTATAGTTATAAAGATAGATCATATGCTGTATCGGCTGGTTACCGTGCGCATACTGACCCATGTTCATGATCTGCATCTCACGTATCTCATGAATCACTCCTCCGTAGTAGCTGTCGTCGAATATGGGAGGCATGATAAAGACCGAGTCGAGCATGCCGGTAAACTCTTTCTTGCCGCCCATCAGATCAATCAGTCCCTGCGGATCGTGAAAGACCGACCAGGTGTAGTGCCAGCTGTTACCCTCAGTAAATGCATCACCCCATTTGGTGGGACTGAATGGCGACTGGAAGGAACCGTCTTTATTTCGTCCGCGCATCAGCTTATGCTCCTTCGAATAGAGGTTGCGGTAGTTCTGGCTCCGTTTGGCGAAGAGGTCAATCTCAGCCTTCGGGCGTTTCAGCTCTTTGGCCAGCTTGTAAATGGTCCAGTCGGCATAGGCATACTCCAGTGTCCGTGCTGCATTCTCATTGATCTTCACATCATAGGGCACATACCCCAGTGTGTTGTAGTACTCATGACCGAGGCGACCGGTGGAGGATACTTTCGGATGTACGTTCTTAGTCCCGTGAAGCATCGCTTCGTAGAGTGTTTCAATATCATACCCCCTGAGTCCTTTCAGGTAAGCATCCGCCACCACAGATGCCGAGTTGTTGCCGATCATGATGCCTCTGTGGCCGGGGCTGGCCCACTCGGGGAGGAAGCCGCTCTCCTTGTAGGTGTTCACCAAACCCTCCTGGATCTCTTTGTTCACCGACGGGTAGACCAGGTTCAGCAAGGGGAAGAGTGCTCTGAAGGTATCCCAGAACCCGGTATCGGTATACATGAAACCGGGAAGCACCTGCCCGTTGTAGGGACTGTAGTGAACTACCTTTCCCTGCGCATCGATCTCATGAAATTTACGGGGGAAGAGTGTAGAACGGTAGAGCGTTGAGTAGAAGGTACGCTGCTGATCGAGGTTGCCTCCCTCAATCTCAATTTTTCCCAGCACGTCGTTCCAGCTGTCGCGGCCCTCCTGCTTCACCTGTTCAAAATCCTTGCCTGTCACCTCCTTCAGGTTCTGCCATGCCTGGTCGTAGCTGATAAAAGAGGAGGCTACGCGGGCTATCACCTTCTCACCCCGTTTGGTGGAGAAGCCTATAAATGCACCTGAGTGATTTGTCTCTGATGATGTTTCATTCTCCACAATCACTTTGTCTTTCACCACATGATTCACCTCAAACGGTTTATTGAAAACCACAACGAAATAATTTCTGAAGTTGTCAGGCACACCGCCGCTGTTACGCGTGGTATAGCCAATAATGGCATTCCTTTCGGGGATGATCTCCACGGAGGAGCCTCTGTCGAAGGCATCTATCAGCACGTAAGCATTCTCCGTTTCGGGAAAGGTGAAGCGGAAGATCGCAGCACGCTCTGTTGGGGTGATCTCAGTAGTGATGTCATAATCGGCGAGATAAGCACTGTAATAGTAGGGTTTCGCTATTTCTGCCTTGTGAGAGTACCAGCTGGCCCGTTTCTCCTGATCAAACTCCGGCCTGTCCACCATCGGCATGATGGAGAACTGACCATAATCGTTCATCCAGGGGCTGGGTTGATGTGTTTGCTTAAAACCATTCAGTTTATTGTCGGTATAGGCATACTGCCATCCATCACCGATCTTGCGTGTCTGCGGTGTCCAGAAGTTCATTCCCCAGGGACGGGCGATGGCAGGATAGGTGTTCCCGTTGGAGAGGGAAAACTCCGACTGTGTTCCCATCAATATATTCACGTAATCCACCGGATCGCTATATGTCTGAGCGTTCAGTTTCCCGAAAGTAATGATCGACAATAAGACGAGAAAAACTGTGGAGAGATATTTTCTTTTCATAATTTTTGTTTTTACAGACTGTTAATCAGGTTTATTTTTCCTTTTGCCTCCAGCTCCACGATCAGTTCACCAAAGAGGGTGTTCACCCATGCAAACCAGCTTCGTGTGAAATTCGACGGATCATCCTTGTGGAATGACTCGTGCATGAAGCCCGTGCCTGCATCGGTATCACGCAGCATGCGCAGGCAGTGTTTGATCTCCTCATCGCTTGTGCTTGTCTGTGCGCGCATGATGATGCTCATCGGCCAGATCATGTCATAACCCACATGTGGGCCACCGATACCCTCGCCTGCCGTTCCCTTGAAGAAGTAGGAGTTATCTTCACTCAGCACCAGCTTACGGGTGTTCTGATACACCTCATCATGCAGTGCAAGAGTGCCCAGGTATGGCATAGCCAGCAAGCTGGGCACGTTGGCATCATCCATGAAGTAAGCGTTCCCGAAGCCATCCACTTCAAAAGCATAAACCTTCCCATATTTGGGGTGATGCACGATTGCATATTTCTGAATTGCATCACTCACCTCTTTGGCCAGGGCTCTGCTGTCGGCTGCCAGCGCTGCATCTTTCGTCACCTTCTCCGCTATAACGGCAATCTGATGCAACGATGTGACGGCAAAGAGATTGGAGGGAACCAGAAATCCGAAAGTAGAAGCATCGTCGGAAGGACGGAAAGAGGAGACAATCATCCCTACAGGGTTTACAGGATTACCATAACCCCTGTTATTCAACGTATCGAGCTGACGGTCAGTCTTCCTCAGGAATGTATAGGGGCCGTGGTCCTCTTTCCTCTGTTGCTCCCTGAACGTCTTGATGACCAGGTGCATCGCTCTCTTCCAGTCGGCATCGAAAACAGATGTGTCACCGGTGGTCTTCCAGTAGTTGTAGGAGAGGCGGACCGTATAACAGAGTGAGTCAATTTCCCATTTACGTTCATGCAGCATCGGCTTCATATCTGTCACGTCGCTCATCCACTCACCCCCGGGATGGGGTTCATTGTTAAATGCGTTGGCATAGGGATCAATCAGGATGCACTGCGTTTGCCTGTGTACCAGTCCGGCAATCATCTCTTTAAGGTGATCATCCGTCCTTGTGAGCGGTAAATAGGGCCATACCTGTGCTGTTGAGTCACGCAGCCACATGGCGTTGATATCGCCCGTGATCACGAAAGTGTCGGGTTTACCATTTTTCATTGCATGGAATACCGTTGTATCGAGCGTGTTGGGAAAACAGTTCTCGAACATCCATGCCATTTTCGGATCTTTGATACTTGCTTTCACCCTGGCGATGGTTTTTTCCACCGCGGCGGAGGTAAAATTACGGTCACCAGCTGCCGGCCGATGAGAGGGATAGTTGTTTTTCCTGCTGGCTCCCATCACCGATGAGGTAGCCCAGGAAGGGTTCACAGCGAGTGCCGTCATCCCAAGGGTCGTTTTTTTGATAAAGTTTCTACGAGTAGTCATATGTTTGCGAGTTAAAAATAATGCTTCTGTCGGGTTTCAAAGATGCTCCCTGCCACAGTATACAGCCGGCATTGAAAAATCCTGCTCACTCTACCCTGCCCGGGATAAAGGAACATAAATGCATCAACCCTCTGATGTAAAGATATATGCCTACAATACAGAGGGAGATGTGTGCTGCCACTGCCTGTGCAAGTTGAAAACAATAGCTAAAATAGCTGTTCCTGTGCACTTACGCAACTATTCCAATACAATTTTTAATTGATTTGATTCAATAAGATTTACGCACTCGTACCAGGTAATGTGTTCACCCTACCTCCAGTTGTAAGAAACACCATCACCTTTTCACCCTGTTGATCACCAGCCCTGGTACTGCATATTATCTGCATCCGGGATTGTGCCTGATGTGCCGGAATAGGGTGCAGGCATCACAAGGGAATAGAAGAGAGAGCGTATATCAGACTATCCTGATGGGTAACTTTTTACGAAAGGCATCCTTAAAACACATCAGTGTTTCTGTCCTTGATAGTCCGAGGGGTTGCAACTCGGAGTGGATGATACGGAGCAAATCTTTGTTGTTTCTGGCATAAACCTTGATCAGCAGATCATACTGCCCGGTGGTATAATAACATTCCACCACCTCCGGTATTCTCTCCAGCTCCTGCACAACATAATCGAAGGTTGAAGGTGAAGTGAGGTAAATACCGATGAAAGCACAGGTTTCATATCCGATCTTTTCTGAATCTACAATAAACTCAGAGCCTTTGATCACCCCTATATTGGTGAGCTTTTGCACCCGCTGGTGAATGGCCGCTCCTGAGACTGCACATTCGCGTGCCACCTCCAGAAAAGGGATGCGTGCATTTCCCACAATAAGGTTAAGGATCTTCTCATCTAGTTCATCTAATTCATGTTGGGCCATTGGTTTGGTTTTAATCTGTTACAAAAAAGGGTTGTTTTGTGCAAAATTAGTAAAAAGTTCCTTTTAACAGAAAGAATGCAGACATATTCACACCTCTTTATCCAAAAACAGTGATAAAAGCGAACAAACCGGCCGATGTGAGTAACGATTTCTCATCAATCAGGAAAGTGGCGGAGTGGAGTGCACCCGGTTTCCTCTTCTCCTCAGCCACACCAAAGCGATAATAACAGCATGGATAGCGTTGAGAAAAAAAGCCGAAATCATCGGCCGTCATACGCTGCGGGAACACCGACACCTTCTCCCCGCCAAGATAGGTTATGGCACGGCTACGGATCTCTTCAGTGACCTTTATATCACTGAACACAGAGGGGTAACCTTCCGGCAGCACTACTTCAGAGGTGCAACCATACGCATTTGCAGTAGACCCGGCAATCTGTGGTATCAGCTGCAGCATCCTGCGACGTTCTTCCTCCTGCATACATCTCATGGAGCCGGCGAGGATCACCTCACCGGGGATCACGTTGGTCGCCCCGTTGGCGATGAACTTACCAAAAGAGAGCACCATGGGGTTGAACGGATTGCGTCTGCGGCTCACCAGCTGCTGCATGGCCACCACAATCTGTGATGCTGCCAGCACCGTATCATTCAGCTCATGCGGCAGGGCACCATGTCCCCCCTGCCCTTTCACCCTGATATGTACTTCATCGGCTGAAGCCATGATCGTCCCGGTTTGAAATCCTACCATCCCTGCCGGCAGGTCGATATAGGCATGCTGCTTCACGATAAAATCGGGGTTGTAATCACGAAAGAGTCCGTCCCTGAGCATCAGGTCCGCTCCGCCGGGCGACTGTTCCTCGCCGGGTTGAAAGATGAAGAGTGCCGTTCCGGAAAAATGACTCCGCAGGGAGTGGACTATTTTAACGCAACCCATCAATGCAGCTGTCTGGGCATCATGCCCGCAGGCGTGCATCACGCCATCGTACTGTGAACGGTACTCCACCTCGTTCTCCTCCTTCACAGGGAGTGCATCCATATCGGCAACGAAAGCGATGCATCTACCGGCAGCCTGCTGCATCTTCCCTGTTGCTGCCAGGCTCTCTTGCCCGGCTTCACTCCCTTTCTCACCTGTCACCCGGGCCATAATACCGTATCCACCTATCCCGCTGCGGTAAGGAATACCCTCATTGTCGAGAAAAGCGGTGATATATGCCGCCGTCTCTTTCTCCCGGTAGGAGAGCTCCGGGTGCCGGTGCAACCAGCGATAATGACGGACGATCTCAGGATAGACCGCCGCTGCTTCCTGCTGTATCACTTGTACCATCATATCATACCTCCTCTTCAATAAATGTGCAAAGAGGTTCCCGGGAACCTCTTTGTGTTGGTAATCAATGCAACTTATGGATCACCAGCCCGGAACGTAATTTGGGCTCAAACCAGGTGGTCTTGGGTGGCATGATGTTGCCCGTGTCGGCAATATCCATCAGCTGTTTCATGGAGACAGGATAGAGTGCCAGCGCCAGCGCCATCTCACCGCTGTCGACTCTTTTCATCAGCTCTCCCAGGCCACGGATGCCTCCCACGAAATCTATCCGCTTATCGCTGCGCAGATCTTTTATTCCCAGGATCTCATCGAGGATAAGGTTCGAGGTGATGGTCACATCGAGCTGCCCTATCGGGTCGTTATCGTTGTAGGTACCCGGTTTGGCGGTGACGCTGAAGGAGCGTCCGTCGAGATAGATGGAGAAGTTATGAAGGTTCTTTGGTTTCTGTATCTCCGTCCCGGTAGGCTCCACAACGAAGTTCCTCTCCAGTTTACGGAGAAACTGCTCCGGCGTGAGTCCGTTCAGCTCTTTCACCAGTCGGTTGTAATCGATGATCGTCAACTGATTATCGGGGAAGCAGACAGCCATGAAGAAGTTATACTCCTCATCTCCCCTGTGTGCGGGATTATTCCTTGCCTTCTCTGCTCCCACCAGCGCTGCTGCCGCGGAACGGTGATGACCGTCGGCGATATACATTGCCGGGAAGGAGGCGAATATGGCGGTGATGCGGCGTATATCCTCCTCATCCGGTATCAGCCAGAAATGATGACCCACACCATCGACCGACACAAAATCATACTCCGGGATCTCTCTTGTGACCTTCTCCACGAGGGCATTGATCTCCTGATTCTCAGGATAAGAGAAGAAAACCGGCTCAATGTTGGCATCGTTCACCCTCACATGTTTCATACGGTCCTCCTCCTTGTCGCGACGGGTAAGCTCATGCTTCTTTATCTTACCGCTCATGTAGTCCTCCACGCAGGCACCCACCACAAGTCCGTATTGTGTTTTGCCGTTCATGGTCTGGGCATAGACATAATAGTACTCCCTCTCGTCCTGCAAGAGCCACCCATTGTCCTGAAACATCCGGAAGTTCTCCGCAGCCTTCAGGTAGACATCCTCATCATGTTCATCCTTCCCTAACGGAAAATCTATCTCCGGCTTGATGATACGATAGAGTGATTTCTCATTTCCTGCAGCCTCTGCACGGGCTTCTTCAGAATTCAACACATCATAGGGGCGTGAAGCCACCTCTCTGACAAATGCTTTGGGCGGACGAACGCCTCTGAATGGTTTTACCAACATACGATTAAAAAAATTATCTTGTTTTGATGTCAGGGATGTGCAGTGATGATTCATTCCGACCTGCGGGATGTTCGTTCCGGCTGCACCGGCCCTGGTTAAAAAATGGTTGAAAAAGTATCGTTCTTTTTCGCAAATGTAGCCATTTTATCCCGAATAAAAGAACAACGCAAAGGAGATTTGACAAAAAACAGTTACATTTGTTTCTTTATAATGATAATCGTAACAACATGATACAAATAGCTGAGCGTAAGATAATGGAAGCTGCCGAAAAGGGCATGGATGAGTTTCTGAAAGTGTTCACCGACGCCTACCTCGAGACTGTGGGTGGTGATATCACGGCAGAGAACATGGAGAAATTAAACGGCTATCAGCATACGTTGCTGGCGCTACGTTTTTTCTCGGAGGAGGTAAACCAGGGCGGGTTTGTTCAGTTGATACAGAACGGTTACGGAGGCTATATCTTCGACAACCCGGTGGCTAAGGCACTGAGACAGATGGGTGCTGGCGGGCTCTCAAAGATCCTTTACAAGGCGAAAGAGATCTTCGATGCGCACCGTGCGGAGCTGGAGCGTGAGACCACTGAGGAGGCGTTCGCGGCGATGTATGTCGATTTTGAACAGTTCGACGAGCTGGAGGAGAAGTTCTTCTATATTGAGGAGGAGGAGTCCCGGATCATCGCACAATATGTGGATGAGAACCTGGAGGACTTCGCTGAGATAGTGGCATAGTTTACCGTCACAGATCGACACCTTCCCGGGTATATGGATAAAAAGAGGGATCCATAATAAACAATCCCTCTTTTTTTTAGTCAAAGGAATATGTTAAAGCACTATGAACCTTTTAAAGAGGAATGATATGAAAAAAGTTACAGCTAAATTAACGGTCGTTCTCACAATGCTCATCATGGCACTTGGTTTCAGTAATTGCGGAACATCCTACTATGGTGCCCGGGGAGGTGATTATTACGACAATTATTACGACTACAATCCGGTGTGGGCTCCCGATTATTACGCGGGAACGCGCTACTACTACTTCCCGGACATTGAAACGTACTACGATCTGGCAACGCGCAATTTCGTCTATCTCAATAACGGGCGCTGGCTTTTCGCCCGGTCACTTCCCCCCTTCTACTCCACGTTCAACCTGGGGAATGCGTTTGTGGTCATCGTCGACCGTAACATATACGATCCGTGGATGCATCATCAATTTTACAATTCACATTATCCACGGTATTATTACATTGACTACTACGACTATAGTAATATCCCGTATGTAAGAGCTTACAACGAGAACGGGCGTCGGGCCGTATACTGGAAGAATAACGAACGGAATCGTGCCCGTGAGTGGGGAGACAGAAGCATCCGTGATGGGCGCAACTTCAAATACTCATCCGACGACCGTCGTGTGCAGCAGGAGGTCAGCCGCAGGGTGACGCAACGTGCAGCCCCTACACCGGAAGAGGTAAGCCGCCTCGGCAATGCCGACGAAGGACGCCTCACCAGCCGTGATGCCAACCGTACAACCACCAACAGGACAGCAACCGACCGGACAGCAACCGACCGGACA
>JADMKJ010000010.1:0-2966 GCA_015478855.1 Proteiniphilum sp. | reverse complement strand
GGACAGCAACCGACCGGACAGCAACCGACCGGACAACCACGACACAAACGCCTGCCCGGCAGACAGCGCCCAATACGCAGCGTACGAGCACCAGCCGTACCGAGGAGACCAATTACTACGGGGGCTCCATCGGCCAACCTGTGCGTGTTGAACGGCAGATGCGCGAGAGCACCGGTGCAAGGAGAACAACCGAAACACGCAGCAGCACCACAACCACCCGCAGTTCCGGGAGTGAAACACCCACCCGCAGTACCAGCGGCGGACGCAGGTAAATAAGACAGGTAAAAAAATGGAACCGGCAGTCATTTGATTGCCGGTTTTTTATATATTTGCGTTGCAGATCCAGAGAGGAACATCCTGAAAAAAATTGAACCCAATGATATGAGTCTCATTACCATTTCCATTTTTGTGCTGCTGAGTATCTTACTGATCGTGTTTCTCACATCGGCAACAAAACTGAATGCCTTCGCCTCCCTATTCATTGTCTCCCTGCTACTGGCGATAGTAACCCTACCGGATAAGAATACCGTTGAGATCCTGAAACAGGGTTTTGGTGGCACCATCTCCTCTATTGGCTTTCTGATTATCTTTGGTGCGATCATCGGTGTGGTACTTGAGAAAACCGGCGGTGCCATTGCTATTGCCAACTCAATACTGTCCCGTGCAGGCAAAAGCAGGGCTGCCACAGCCATGGGCATCACCGGTTATATCGTGGGGCTGCCCATCTTCTGCGACTCGGGCTACATCATCATGAGCGGGCTGGCCAAGACGTTCAGCAGCAAAGCAAAGATCGCACTTCCCTTTGTGGCATTCGTGCTGGCCACCTCACTCTATGCCGTCCACAATCTCACCCCCACCCACCCTGGTGCACTGGCTGCAGCGGGAATCATGGATGCCAATATCGGACTATTGATACTTTTGGGAGCGCTTTTGTCGATACCTGCCGCCACAGCTGCCTTCTTCTGGATACGATGGCGAACCATAAAAGAGCGTTACAGTGAGGCCACAAAGGCAGAGATCGACACAAAAGCGCATCATGAGACAGATTACCCGCTACCTTCTGTGTGGCTATCACTACTACCCATCGTTATACCACTGTTGTTGATCGCGATAGGTTCACTGTTGCAGGTATGGCAGATCACCGACGGCAACTTGCCTGCAAGGCTATTTTCTTTCCTGGGGCAACCCATCATTGCACTGCTCATGGGTGTGTTACTATCACTTTTGTTACTGAAAAAGCGAACGATCAAAGATATCAACACCCTGCTCGAGTCGGCCATAGAGAAAGCAGGACCCATATTGATCGTCACCGGTGCCGGTGGCATGTTCGGCCTGGTGATCAGGGAGACCGGTGTCGGCGCCTATGCCGGTGATTTCCTCCTGCAGACGGGGCTGGGGCTTGCCATACCCTTTCTCATCGCCTCCATCCTGAAGACGGCGCAGGGCTCCTCCACGGTGGCCATCATCACGGCCGCCTCTCTTATTGTCCCTATGCTACCCTCTTTGGGTCTGGATTCAGAGAATGGTAAGATGCTCGCGATGCTTGCGATGGGCGCCGGCTCGATGATGATCTCGCACGCCAACGACTCCTACTTCTGGGTCGTCTCCCGCTTTTCCGGGATCGATTCCAACACCACGCTGAAGGTCTATTCCTCGGCCACCATCGTGATGGGCACGGTGACCTTCTGCGCAGTCTGGCTATTATCTCTGTTTCTGTTATAATTGGCCGGTATGAGAAAAATCGCTGAACAGATATTCCTCGCCGCTGTGGAGAGTGTGCTTCCCGACAGGCTGATAGCGCAACAGATCAGCCTAGAGGGCAGTCTGCTGCAGATCGCGGGCAGCACGTTTCCTCTTTCAACGAACGGACGGGTATATGTGCTGGCAGCAGGCAAAGCAGCGGCGCTGATGGCGCAAGAGACAGAGAGAATCATTGGAGAGATCATCACCGATGGGCATGTGGTGACCAAATATGGGCATGGAAGCCGGCTGAATCATCTCACCCTCACCGAGGCGGGGCATCCGCTGCCCGACACTGCCGGGGTGAAGGCCACACGGCAGATGCTGGTGCTGGCCAATCAGGCGGGGAAAGATGATCTGGTGATCTGTCTTCTCTCCGGCGGTGCCTCGTCACTGATGGCCGATATCCCCGAAGGAGCCACCCTTGACGAGCTGATACAGGCCAGCGATCTGCTGGTACGCTGTGGTGCCGATATCTCAGAGATCAACGCTGTGCGCAAGCATCTCTCCGGTGTGAAGGGGGGACAGCTGGCCAGGGCAGCAGCTCCGGCCACGGTGATCAGCCTGATCCTCTCCGATGTGATTGGTGACACGATCGACGTGATCGCCTCCGGTCCTACGGCACCTGACAGCAGCACCTATGCCGATGCGCTGGCTGTCATCCGTAAGTATGCACTCGAAGCTCGTTTTCCTGCGGTGCTGCTTGATCATCTGCGCCGGGGGGCAGCAGTGTTACTTCCGGAGACACCCAAACCGGGAGATCCGTTATTCAGTCACGTGTACAACCATATTATCGGGAGCAACCGGCTGGCACTGGAGGCAGCAGCCCGCAAAGCGGAGGAGCTCGGCTTTGAAGCACGCATCATCACCGACAGGCTGCAGGGTGACTACAGCGATGTGGTTGATCTCATCCTCCACACCATTGAAGAGACTGCACCTCATGATCACATGAAAACGCGCTGTCTTCTTTTCGGCGGAGAGCCCACCCTCAAAGTCACCGGCAGCGGGCTTGGAGGACGCAGCCAGCACCTGGCTCTCCGGCTGGCCACGCAAATAGCGGGTCGGGAGGGTGTCACTATCCTCTGTGCCGGTACCGACGGCACCGATGGCCCCACCGATGCAGCAGGAGCCGTGGTAGACAGCCACACCCTCTCTGATGCAGAGGAGAGGCAGATCGATGCTGCCGATCACCTCTCACGCTTCGATTCGTATCATTTCTTCCGGCA
>JADMKJ010000009.1 GCA_015478855.1 Proteiniphilum sp. | reverse complement strand
AAATCGGTAAATCAGCAAATCGGTAAATCAGCAAATCGGTAAATCGGCTAACCAACAAATCAACAGATGAAATTATTCGATGTATATAGTTTATGGGATATTGAGCCGGTCAGGGCGTCGGGATGCAAGGTCTGGGATAAAGAGGGTAATGAGTACCTCGACCTGTACGGCGGTCACGCGGTCATCTCTATCGGACATTCCCACCCGCGATATGTGAAAGCACTGCAGGAGCAGGTAGCGAAGATTGGGTTCTACTCCAACTCGGTACAGAACTCATTGCAACAGGAGCTGGCCCTGAAACTGGGTGAGATAAGCGGTTACCCCGATTACTCCCTCTTTCTCTGCAACTCGGGTGCCGAGGCGAATGAGAATGCGCTGAAGCTGGCATCGTTCCACACCGGCAAAAAGCGGGTGATCGCCTTCAGTGAAGCATTTCACGGCCGCTCTTCGGGGGCTGTCGCCATAACAGATAATCCCGCCATCCAATCACCTTTCAACAAGGGTCATGAGGTCACCTTCCTGCCGTTGAATGACATTGAAGCGGTGAAAAACGAACTTCTTAAAGGAGACGTTGCCGCTCTCATCATCGAAGGCATACAGGGTGTGGCCGGTATCTATCTTCCGGAGACCGGTTTCCTGCAACAGCTGGAAACACTTTGCAGACAACATAATGTGGTGCTGATACTGGATGAGATTCAGTCGGGTTACGGCCGCACAGGCCAGTTTTTTGCCCACCAGGCTGCTGATATCCATCCCGATCTGATCACGACCGCCAAAGGGATGGGAAATGGCTTCCCTATCGGGGGGATGCTGATCTCTCCCATGTTTGAAGCAAGAAAAGGGATGCTCGGCACCACCTTCGGAGGGAATCACCTTGCATGCGCCGCCGCAATCGCAGTACTGGATGTGATGAAGGAGGAGTCACTCATGGAGAACGCTGAAGATATAGGCAGCTACCTGATAAAAGAGCTGTCTGCCATCGACGGCATCAGTGAGATCCGCGGCCGCGGGCTGATGCTCGGCATCAACTTTATGCCACAATTTTCTGCTGTCCGCAATCAACTCCTGTTCGAATACCATATCTTTACAGGTGGTGCAAAAAACAACGTCATGCGACTGTTGCCACCACTATCGGTATCGAAAAGTGAGATTGACATGTTTTTAAATGCGCTGAAAGAGGCCATCAACAAATAACGTGATCGACATAAATCAAAAAATATGAAGCATTTTACATCCGTACAGGATATTGGTGACCTGAAACAGGCCCTGGAGAAAGCTAAACAGGTGAAAGAGCATCCTTTTGCAGATCAGTCGCTGGGCAGAAACAAGACAGTGATGCTGATTTTCTTCAACTCAAGCCTCCGCACCCGTCTCAGTACCCAGAAAGCGGCGATGAACCTCGGCATGAACGTGATCGTGCTCGACATCAACCAGGGTGCATGGAAGCTGGAGACTGAGAGAGGGGTGATCATGGATGGGGACAAGCCGGAACATATCCTGGAGGCGATTCCGGTGATGGGAGCCTACTGCGATATCATCGGCGTACGCTCATTCGCGCAGTTTGAGAATAAAGCGGACGACTACAACGAGTTGATCCTGAATCAGTTTATTCAATATTCAGGAAAGCCGGTCTTCAGCATGGAGGCGGCCACACGCCACCCGCTGCAGAGCTTTGCCGACCTGATCACCATTGAGGAGTATAAAAAGACAGAGCGACCCAAAGTGGTGCTTACCTGGGCACCCCACCCGCGTGCGCTGCCACAGGCGGTGCCCAACTCGTTCGCTGAATGGATGAATGCAACGGATTACGAATTTGTGATCACCCATCCCGAAGGGTATGAACTGGATGAGCAGTTTGTCGGCAAAGCCATGGTGGAATATGACAGAGAGAAAGCCTATAGGGGGGCCGATTTTATCTACGCAAAAAACTGGGCAGCCTACAGTGACCCAAACTACGGCAAAATATTAAGCACAGATCGCTCCTGGACTGTCGATGATGCCAAGATGGCACTGACCAACAATGCTTACTTCATGCACTGCCTTCCGGTACGCCGCAACATGATCGTGAGCGACGGGGTGATCGAGAGCAGCCAGTCGATCGTGATCCCCGAGGCAGCCAACAGAGTGGTATCAGCACAAACGGTGCTGAAGGAAATCCTTCTGGGGATATAGGAAATTAAGAATTAAGAATGAACGCTGAAAGCTGAAAGCTGACCGCTGATTACTGATTACTGACCGCTGATTACAATACAGATGAAAAAGAAAGAGAGACTCTCGATCGTAAAGATTGGTGGCAACATTGTTGATAACCCCGAAGCGCTGAAAGCGTTCCTGGCCGACTTTCATCGGCTGGAGGGACGGAAGCTGCTGGTACACGGAGGAGGCGTGATGGCTTCAAAGATGGCTTCACAACTGGGTATCGAGACGAAAATGGTGCAGGGACGCCGTATCACCGACGGGGAGACGCTGAAGCTGGTCACCATGGTCTATGCCGGGTGGATCAATAAAAGTATGGTGGCATCACTGCAACAGATCGGTTGTAATGCCATCGGACTCTCAGGTGCTGATGCCAATGTAATCCCCTCCGTCAGGCGCTCCCCCGAACCGGTTGATTTCGGTTTTGTGGGCGACCCCGATCCGGAAAAAATCAATACCGCTTTTCTTTCTCAACTGATAGAAAGCAAGGCCACTCCCATCTTGTGTGCTATCACCCACGACGGCCACGGTTCACTGCTTAACACCAATGCGGATACCATCGCCTACTCGGTGGCAACGGCACTCTCAAAACAGTATAAGACATCGCTCTACTACTGCTTCGAGAAAGAAGGTGTACTGAGAGATCTGAACGACCCGCTATCGCTTATTCCATCGATGAACAAAGCGGAGTGTGACAAATATAAACTGCAGGGCATCATCGCTGACGGAATGATCCCCAAGCTGGACAATTCATTCAGGGCAATAGAGAACGGGGTGTCGAGGGTGATCATCCTGCATGCGCAGAACCTGCTGAACCAACAGGGGACGGTTTTACGATAAGCACGGATATGCTGCAGATTGAAAAGAACCATCTATCCCGGCTATCGGGATATTCGTTGCAGAAAATCATATCCCACTGCAGATTCCATAAAGCCAGGCGGAGGGAATGTGTGAATGAGGGGTAATTGAAGGATAAAGAAGATAGAATTCATAAGTATGAAACAGAGAGAGAGTGCAGCATTGCTAAGAGAGTTGGTTTCGATTCAATCCTTCTCGGGTGAGGAGCATGCGAGAGCTGCGTTTCTGACCCGGTTTTTTAACGAAAGAGAGATCAACACAGAGCGGACGGGCAATAACCTGATTGTACGAAACCGGTATTACGATAGGTCGAAACCGACACTGATGCTCAACTCACATCTCGACACGGTACGACCCGCTGCGGGATATACCTTTGACCCTTTCAACCCTCCTGTGTCAGACACTTCTGTCTATGGTCTGGGCAGCAACGATGCCGGAGCCAGCGTGGTCTCTCTGGTGATGACATTCCTGCATTTCTACGATAAACCACTCCCTTTTAACCTGCTGCTGGCGCTGTCGGCTGAAGAAGAGAACTCAGGTGCTGACGGAATGCGGCTGCTTTGGCAACAGCTGTCTGATGAGGTGCAGATGGCCATTATCGGAGAACCGACCGGCATGAAAGCAGCGATCGCCGAAAGGGGATTACTGGTGATCGATGCAGAGGCAAAAGGGGTCAGCGGACATGCAGCACGCAACGAGGGGGTAAATGCGCTCTACATAGCACTGGAGGATATCGCCACGCTGCGATCGCTCTCCTTCGACCGGATCTCACCCACCATGGGTGAGATGAAGCTGACTGTGACACAGATCCATGCCGGCACACAGCACAATGTGGTGCCCGACAGATGCAGCTTCGTGATGGATATCCGCCCGACGGAACAGTACAGCAACCTTGAAATCATGGAGATCCTGCAACCCAAAGTAAAGAGCAGGTTGAAAGCCCGCTCTCTCACCAACAGAAGCTCGGCAACACCCATGGATCACCGGTTAATGGATTGCGTGAGACAGATGGGTATTGAATCATATACCTCCCCCACCACCTCCGACTGGATGCGGATAACCTGCCCGGCACTGAAGATGGGTCCCGGTGAATCGGCCCGCTCTCATCAGGCAGACGAGTTCGTACTTATCAATGAACTGAAACAGGGGATCAACGGGTATATCGCTTTCATCACACAGCTGGCGAAACGGTGAGCGTTTGGATGTGGGATGTGAGATGTGGGATGTGGGATGTGGAATTTGGGATGTAGGATGTGGAATTTGGGATGTAGGATTTGGGATGTAGGATTTAGGATGTAGGATTTGGGATGTAGGATTTAGGATATGCGAAGTGAAAAATTAAAAATGAAGAGTTTTAGCTGACTGCTGATAGCTGAACGCTGAAAGCTGAACACTGATAACTGATAACAAACGATGGCAAAAATATGGGATAAGGGCTTCGACGCCAACAAGAGAGTGGAAGATTTCACGGTGGGTAAGGACAGGGAATTGGATCTGCGTCTTGCAAAACATGATATTCTGGGTTCATTGGCGCACATTAAAATGCTTGTTGAGATCGGCTTGCTGGAGCCGGAGGAAGAGAAAGCGCTGCGGGTAGAGCTCAGGCATATCCTGGCAGAAGTGGAAGAAGGTGGTTTCACTCTCGATGAGGATGCCGAAGATATCCACTCACAGATAGAGGCGATGCTGACAGAACGGCTGGGGGAGATGGGCAAGAAGATTCACTCGGGACGCTCACGCAACGATCAGGTGCTGGTCGATCTCAAGCTGTTCCTGAAAGAGGAGATCCTGCAGATAAAAGAGGAGGTGCTGCAGCTGTTCGACCTGTTGCAGTCGCTCAGTGAGAAGCATAAAGGGGTGCTGCTGCCGGGCTATACGCACGCACAGATCGCCATGCCCTCCTCCTTCGGACTATGGCTCGGCGCCTTTGCCGAGACGCTGGTGGACGATATGCATACGCTCGCGGCAGCCTGGCAGGTGGCCAACCAAAACCCGCTGGGATCGGCTGCCGGATATGGCAGCTCCTTCCCGCTGGACAGGGAGATGACCACCCGCGAGCTGGGTTTCGCCACCATGAGCTACAACGTGATCGCCGCCCAGATGGGACGGGGTAAGACCGAGAGGATCCTTGCACAGAGCATGGCCAATATCGCCTCCACCCTCAATAAGCTGGCGGCAGACAACTGCATGTACCTCTCCGGCAACTACGGCTTTATCTCCTACCCCAATGAACTGACCACCGGCTCGAGCATCATGCCGCACAAAAAGAACCCCGACGTATGGGAGCTGATAAGGGCTCACAGTAATCGCCTGCAAAGCCTGCCCAACGAGATCACGCTGATGACCACCAATATGGCACATGGCTATCACCGCGACTATCAGTTGTTGAAGGAGGTGCTCTTCCCGGCATTAGAGACGCTGCACACTCTTCTGCAGATGTCACACTTTATGCTGGAGCATCTGTCGGTGAACGGAGATATCCTCTCCGACCCGCGCTACGACTATCTGTTCACCGTGGAGGAGGTGAACAGGCGCGTGCTGGAGGGATTACCCTTCCGCGAGGCATACAAGCAGGTGGGAAGAGAGGTGCAGCAGGGAACATTCCATGCTGAGAGGAAGGTAGATCACACCCATGCGGGAAGCATCGGGAACCTCTGCACGGAAGAGATCAGAAAGAAGATGGAGAGAGCATCAGAAGGCATCATCTGAGAAGTGTTCTCTTCCGGAGTTTGTAAAAGCAACAAAAAAAGGTTTACACAGTCTCTATATACTGCGTAAACCTTTTTCTATACCGGGTGAGAGAGGATCAGTGCAGATGTGCAGCTGCCCCGTCTACCATATTATGTACCGCCTCAATGCTGTGTGTGTAATCCACATAAGCAGCCACAAACTGACGGCCCTTTGCCGGTGATTCGTTCTTCACCTTTTCCAACGCAGCTACCTTCTCATACTTCTCCTTAAGTACACTGTTCACATGGTTGCTGAGTGCATTGAGCAGGCGATCGATATCACCGCTTTCCAGTGCATTGTCACTCATCACAACAATCTTTTCGGTGGTGCCTGCAGGCTTCAGCCCGGTGTAGGGCGCACCCTCCATCTGGCGGTGCAGCCGTACAAACGTTTCATAGAAATGGGTTTGGACGATCTTATACACCTCCTGATCACCCTTTTTCAGATTGTAGGTTTTGTGAAACAACGCCACCAGCTCCGCTTCATCCGCTGCAGGGATCCATTTCTTGATCAGCTCCACATTGTTGGTCTCGAGCGCTTTGGAGGCATCTTTAAGTACCGGCCCGTCGTATGAGTCGCAATGAGCTTCAACCGGTTGAACAGTAATTATAGAGAAAATGAGTGTCAGTGACATGATAAAGAGTGATCTGATCAGGTTTTCTGACATGTTGTAATTTCTTGTTTTCATCTTTTTCCTATTTAATGGGTTTGTAAATTGTTATTCTCTTATCTTTACAACAAAGTTACACAGTAACAACTCCGGAAACTGTCACCCGGGAGACAAAATGTTTTTTCTATACAGATTAATATTTACTGGTCGGGGAGACATCTACGGGATTGCGCTTCAATAAATACCGATATATGATGGAAGAAGAAAATCGGAGAGATGATCATCTGCATAACCTCATGAATACGCATCAGCAAAAAATTCATCCGGACGATCGTGACAATACGCGTGAGGATCACGAACTTCATCATCATAATGAATTATCCTTTTGCCCACTGTTTAAAGGGCTGACCCAAAGTGAACATGACGATTTCCTGGAGCGGAACGTGAAGGAGATCCTTACCTTTAAAAAGGGGGAGACGGTGGTCCGTCAGGATGATCCCATCACTTTTGTGATGTTACTGGTACAGGGAAGCGTCAGAACAGAGATGATCACGCAGGAGGGAAATATCCTCAATATCGATATACTGGAAGCGGTGATACCGCTGGCACCGGCCTTTATCTACGGAACCAAAAACTGCTACCCGGTAGATGTCACCGCTGTGGAGCCCTGCACCTTCCTGAAGATATCCAGGGCGGTCTGGCTGGAGGAGATGGCCCGCAATAAGAAGCTGATGACCAATTTCCTCACTATGAATGCCGACCTCACCTTATTTCTTACGAACAAGTTGCAGATGATCTCATTGAAAAGTTTGAGGATGAAGATCTCTACGTTTCTCCTGGAAAATACAACCATCGACCAGGATACATTCACGCTTAAACAATCACGCACCCGGCTGGCAGAGTACTTCGGCGTGCAGCGTCAGTCACTTGCGCGCACCCTGAAAGAGATGGAGGATGAGGGAACAATTGAGTTGAGGGGAAAGAACGTAAAAGTGCTGGACAGAAGCAGGCTTATCCGTGGATAGTTTAGGTTTGTCTATCTTAATGACAACCTTATTTAGACATGTGACAACCATTTACAAAAACCATCTGTCTCAGCCCTTTTTCCCTGTCATTTTGTAAGTTCATTTGCTCTTTTTTTCGTACTTTTGCAGGGATCAAACATTTTAATGCAATTCTGCCCAGATTGTAACAGAGAAGAC
>JADMKJ010000008.1 GCA_015478855.1 Proteiniphilum sp. | reverse complement strand
TTACCGCTTCTTCGCTACAGAGCCTGTCGTTCACCGGACAGGAGAGCTGCTCAAGCCACTGTTTCATCCGCTTCTCACCATACACCTGCAGGTAATGCCTGTTCTGGGCCAGGTTCCTTACATAGGCATCTTTGGTCAGTGATCCATAACCCGTAGAGCAGGGGATTCCTTCGGCGCCGAGGGCACGAACGAATTTCGCACGATCCATACCGGCAAACGCCTTCTTGTCGTAGCGGAACATATAGAGATGGTAGGCACTGCGGGTAGTACCTTCATAAAGCCTGGCAGGGGTGATACCCGGGATCCCGGACAGCATCTCCGTCAGATAATCTGCATTATCGGAACGCCGCTGCACCTGTTCCGGGATACGGGTCATCTGCGCCAGCAGGATAGCTGCCTGGAACTCCGTCATCCTCAGGTTGGATGCGCGTGTACCCGAGCCGGGTTCGAGGCTCGCCGCGTCGGAACCCTGTCCTTGATGATGGAAGCTGTAGCATTTGTTATAGAATTCCTCGTTATTGGTGATGATAGCTCCTCCCTCTCCCGAATTCAGATTCTTGGATGCCTGGAAGCTGAAAGCACCTCCAATACCGTAATTGCCCACTTTTTTCCCTTTCCACTCTGCGAAGTGTGCCTGGCAGGCATCTTCGATCACAGGAAGGTTGTACTTAGAGGCAACCTTCATCACCGTGTCGATATCAAAGGGTGAACCTCCGATATGCACCGGCATCAACACCTTGGTAGCGGGTGTTATTGCTGCCTCAATTTTTGTTGCATCAATCTGGAAACTCTCGATATCGGTATCCACAAAGATGGGGAGCGCGTAGTTCTGCACAATCACATTATAGGTGGCGATAAAGGTGTAGGGAGGGAGGATCACCTCGTCACCGGGACCGATATCCAAAGCACCAAGCATGGTGTAGAGTGCCGTAGTGCCACTGGAGGTGGCCAGGGCATGTGCCGAGCCGGTCATACCTCTGAACTCACCCTCAAAACGGGGTGCTGTGGGGCTGCCTAGGCGGCACCATTTACCACTGTGCAATACCTTTAACAGCTCCTGCTCCTCGGGTGCGCCAATCACCGGCCAGCCCGGCCAGCTGCCGCTGAACGATCGCTTACCACCCAGGATAGCCGATTGGCGTGTCTGCGATTGCATCGTGTAGGGGATGCTTGACAATCCCATGGCGGCACCAACACCTATCATCGATGAACTCCTAAGAAAATCTCGCCGCTTCATTTTTGCTTTCATATTTCTAATTTTTTTTGAGTAACATGATGAAATAATAGAATCTACAATATATTCATATGATGGTAACGATCCCTGAACGGAACAAGGGGAGGATCGTTTTCATTCAACTCGGTAATCAAATAATCGATATCAGACAGATCCGAGACCTGGTAACGTTTTGCGTGATTCAATTTTTCTGAGATCGTGAGCAGGGTATTCCTTTCCGAAACCTGAAACATCGCCCTGTTCACCTCCACTACTTCCAAATCGATATCTGTCATCCCTCTTTCCACAGAAACAGCATTTACACCCATAAAACAGAGATCAAACCTCATTCGGTGAAGCTCATTGATGGTGCGTGAACCGACATGAATATTGTGATTTTTCTTCAAGTGACCTCCTATCGTGTATACGCTTATGTTTGGATGATCCGACAGTGTGGTTGCAATTTGCGGGCTTATGGTGAATATAGTCAGCGTGAGATTATCAGGAATGATCTTTGACAGTTCGAAAAGGGTCGTTCCTCCCTCAAAAAGCAGAGTCATGTTGTTTTCAATCAGTTTTACAGCTTTGGATGCAATGATTCTCTTTTCTTCGATGGAGTATACATTTGCATCTGCGATGAAAGGCCTGATCAGGGAATTACTGATAGCTCCCCCATGTACCCTGACGATGTGACCGCTGTCAGCCAGTTCCTTTAAATCTCTTCTGATGGTATCTTCCGATACATTCAGCAACAGACTCAGATCAACCGAAAGCACCTTGTTGTGCAAATTTATTTGTTTCATGATGATCTGAAATCGCTCTTCCTTTAACATAACCTGTATTGTATTTACTAACTATTTTTGCTTCTTTTGAATCGAATTATATCAATTATCTCAACCAACAAAAAAATGACAATGCGTTTATATGCGTTTTTACATTACAAAGATATGCATATATGCGAACCTACCAACTAAATTCTCAAAAAAATCAGTTAAATCTGAAATTTTTTCTATTTTAATCATCACTAGTTTAACAATCAATATCGCGATTAAACAGGACGAACAATCTTCGGGGTTCAACCTCATTCAGTCGCTATTTGCAGATGCCAAACGTAAAAATGCATCTTTTACAATGTTATATTTTTCCGGAAATGTAACCTTATTTGGATGACAATAGATTAGTACCCCATCTGCATATTGCCCTCCGTCATTGATCACTTTTTCCACATATTCAGGAGTGGTAGCACCCAATTTGGAATGAGCATGTGAGTAAACATCGATATAAATTGGTAATCCGGTGTTGAACAGTTTTCTTAATTGCTCAATTTCTGCCTTCACCAGATCGGGGTTCTTCAGATTTGCTCCTGCCGGGTCAGATTCCGCTCTATAGGGGAATAGTATTCCGTCAAAATACTCCTGATAAGAAAAAACGAAAGAAGGTGTTATCTGCCTATAATAGGAACAGGGGATAAACTGCAATTTCGGATTGTATTGATCGATCACACTGATCATCTCTTCCAGATAAGAGGGTGTATATGTTGAGAGGTTATGCACAAAATCGTCGATACTTATGGCTACCAGATTATGATACTGGACGCTCAATTTCGCAATCTCAGCACACCATTTCAGGTAATCGGTACCATAGGGTTCCGAGTTCCATTTCGCCTTTGGCTTTGACTCAGAAGGAGGGACAATGGTGATCCATACGGAAATATTGTTTTGCTTAGCGACGGGTAAAAAGAGTATTAAGTCATCCCAATCCTTTTCTCCTTTCCATACCAGCCAGTTATAGGTATTTGCATGTAAATCCCTCAACTGAACGATCAACTTTGGTATATCAGCCCTCCCATTTTCCATTCTTGGCAATTCGGCATAGGTGCCAAGTACCATTTTCTCGCCAAAAACCTCCTGCGTTGTGAAACTCTTTTCTTTCCCGTAACTCATTGAACCCTCCTCCGAAAAAGCACGGTATGTATATGTTGTGGAGGGTAAGAGCTTATTGAAAACAACGCCGAAAACATTACCGGATCTCTGTGTGCTCATATATTTTCTATAACCGAAACCATCGTTGAGTTCAATACCAAAGTCAGGCGACGGGAAATCGCCCATATCAATCACTTCTCCTTTACATAATGCGGAGATGTCGGTTACATCCATCACCTCCAATGTTATCACAACAGGTAATTTTCGGATATCATCGACCGGGTTCTTTGTGCAGGAAAGAACCAAAACCATGAATACCGCAACTATGATATTCAAAAAAGTTCTCATAGCAAAAAGTCTCATTTTACCTGTACAGGAGACACCCCTATAAACAACCCGAAATGTTTATTTAAGCTTTGCAATGTTGTTATGGACTTTATCCACTGCGTTAATGATGTCGTCCATATCTGATTTCGATCCGAGCATAAGTCCGCCATTCCAGATCCAAAGAGATGAGTTATAGGTCTTAATCAATGAGGGACAGTGATTATTCTGCTTGTATTGTTCAAAATCCAACTCTTTCGCCGTGTAACACTTCTGATATATATCGGATTTGAAAACCTCATTCATCATCGGTTGAGCGTAAAGCGGATCGTTCGGATAACCTGTTGCCACAGGCACTCCTTCGGCTTTGAGCGCATCGATGAAGCGTTGACGCGGCAGACCATCCAGTTTGTCCTGATTGTAAACCATCGCATAAATATAATAAGAAGCCGCGGTTGCCCCCTTGTGCAGTTTGACCGGTGTGATACCGGGATAGGCAGCGAGCTTCTCATTGAGGTATGCCCCATTTGCGTTCCTTATTTTGTGTTGTTCCTCGAGTTTTTCCATCTGGCATAATCCGATAACAGCCTGGTACTCTGCCATACGGATCTTGTTCGCTAAGATGAGCGCAGAGATGGAACTGATCTGTCCCGAGACAGAACCTGATGCGTATCCAAAATTGTGGTATGAATAGAGACGATCGTAATATTCGGTGTCGTTCGTCAGTATACCTCCTCCTTCACCAATGGGAAGGTTTTTTGATGCCTGAAAGCTAAAGCAACCGGCATTGCCGAAAGTCCCGACCTTCTTACCGCCGATTTCTGCCAGGTGAGCCTGACAGGCATCTTCCACGACAAATAAATTGTGCTCTTTGGCGATCTTCATAATAGACGGCATATCAGACGGATAACCGCAGATATGAACCGGCAGTATGCCCTTGGTTCGCGGGGTGATTTTCTTTTTGATCTGTTCGGGATCGATTTGGAAGGTCTCCGGATTTATGTCCGCAAATACCGGCATGGCTCCCTTGTAGAGGATGCCGAAAATAGAGGCGCTGAACGTATAAGGTGAACAGATCACCTCATCACCGGGACCTATTCCGGACTGCATCCATGCAGCACTCAAAGCATTTGTACCGTTGACCGTCGTGAGGCAATGCTTCGATCCGTGCATCTCTGCCCATTTATTTTCAAATTCGGTTACTTTACGGCTGCGCGACCAGACCCGGTTACCCATCACTTCGTTCATCCTTGGATTGAATTTCTCAGCATCCCATTGCGGCCAGGGCTGCCATTTTTTATTACCTCGAACAGAAGTTCCACCTAAGAGGGCGAGCTTATCGGTTGTATCCCGTGAATTTCCAAAAACAGGTGTAATACCCGAAACTGCCACCCCTGTGGTAGCGGCGGCCAACGTGCCAATAAAGCGACGGCGACTGATTTCATTTTTTTTCATGATGGTATCTTTTAAAAAATTGTTGAATGATCTTTTCGTATTCACTATTCATTCTTTTGCATGTCGTTTACGTTTTTCTGTAATTTGAGCTGTTCATATTGAAAGACTTAACCCAATTTGCACCACAATAGTAAACATTTTGCTGAAGATATACAAAACAAATCTGATCATTTGGAGATGTATCCTTCTATATCATGACAAATATAGAATAGATCCTACAATATCTGTTTTCTAATTACGCAATCCATCCCTCAAAATACGCAAATGTCCCATATTAAAGCAGATGAATCCCTGAAATAATTTGGTCCGCTTTTACCCGAGTCAGTCCCATTACTCGTTCCGATAGTGGTTGAATTTGACGGTCATACGCTGCATAAGGCTATCGAACAAGTGGATCAGATGACAGATCTCACAAAAAAGGGAGTGATCTTTACTTAATTATTACTTGCGAGACTTGGGTAAATTATTGTAAATAACTGCACAAGTTGAATGATAACAATGCTTCAATAAATCTTTTACATCCATCGCATTGCTATATGTTGTATTAAAAAGCTCAACTGAAAAAGCGCCCCTGAATCCGGTCTGATATAAAAGAGGGATTACTTTGTGAAAGGGACAGATCCCTTCTCCGGGAAAGATACGATCCGAATCTTTCAATGATTCTCGGGAGATATCACCGGGATAATCATTTATATGAAATAGTGGTAACATTTTCCCATTTAACATCCGGAGTGAGTCAAATGAATTATCACCTTTGTGTAGATGATAAAAGTCAAGCAGCAGTGAAGCTTTCGGATGTGCCGCACCAATAGCAATTGCAGTAACATCGGAGAGCTGGTTCGCTGCTCCGCCACCCCATAACTCAATCAGGGGGGTCACACCTCTTTGATCTCCTTCATGCAGAAGTTTCTGATAGCGATCAGCATATATTGGCAATCTATCTCTTTCGATGCTTGATAATCCTTGCACAGGAGCAGCAATATATGAACCTCCCAATCGGGCTGTCAGCTCCATATCACGATGCATTTTCCTCACACCTTTTGCCTGAAGTAATGGGTCATCAGCCATCCAGGTTGAGAAGGTGATCATATTCTCAAGAACCAATCCAAGTTGCTTAATCTGCCGGTTCAACGTTTCAGGTGATCCACTGTTTTGAATATATTTCTCAACATCATCCACCCATAACTCAATGCCATCAAAACCCGCCTCTGCACATAACTCGATCTGTTGATCAACCGGCAACTTGTAGTCCCTTATAGTTGAGCTATTTAATGATATCCGAAAAGGAAGATCACGTTTATCCCGGGATGTAGAGGAGTGGCTCTTCCTTGTGATGCAAGAAGAGAAACTGCCCAGACTTCCCACTGACAGGGCTATTCCTGAAGCAACCAACATATCTCTTCGTGTCATATCTGTCTTTTACATAAGCTTGTTCTACAAAAGAGACAATCACACCTGTATCCCGTGTTACACATGGACCCAAACTAATACAATTATCATATTGCAAATGAATGCGAAATAAATCAGATTTCATATTCATTTCCCGAATAGATATACTCAAAATTCGTAATATTTGATCATACGAACCTGCACAAAGCGTTAGTGGAATCTGATCATTTGTCTTCACGTGACGATTATTTGATGATTTGATCATCTCCAAACAAGTTATCGAAAACATTTGTTCTTTCACCTCCAGTCACGGCATCCTTGGGATTATCATGTTCTAAAAACCAGTTTTGATATACGCTGCATTGTTCTTCAGGTACTCCCCTGATCACTACTGCTTTTACCGGTGCTTTGAAAGTATTGTTGCTTATCATTATAAGTGTTCCTGCTATACTTGTCCCATCTTTACGGTCGCGGCCTCCGTGCATATCAAAACAATGACTCAAAGATTCTCCGCATTCAATATTATTTTTTGCAATATAGCTGCATCCGCTTACTCCAGTTCCAGCAATCGAATGCCGGTTGCTGTCAAATAAATTATATTCGATAGAGGAGGAGGCTTTGGAGTGACTTATACCATAACCAAGTCCGTTATATTGGCAATGGTGAATATAATTATGATGGATACGATGCTTTTCCCCTTTTATCAATCTGATAGCTGCTTGCGAGAAAGCGGATATTGCACAGTTGTCCACAGTCAGACCATCATGTGCTGTAAGAATACCCCTGGAAACGGGAAATTTGTAATAGTAATCTCTTCCAAGCCCATTCTTACCGAAAGATCGCTGATAGTGCTCCATGTGTCGTTTGGGATTAGGCCCCTTTATTCTAAGCCCCGTAATGCGTACATTACTCCCTTCGGTTCTTATTACACCTGGTGTGTCATATGCATCGCTAAAGATCGTTGCTCCTTCACGCCCCTGATATCCACGGTCGCTGGCCAAAGTTACCCCCGGGGGTATCTTTAAAATAAACTTGTCGATATATACACGGGTTGTTAAATCAATGGAGCATCCGGTAGGAATAAAAACAACTTCTCCTGCTTTTGCCCTGGACAAAGCGTCTTCCAAAGCATTGATATTTTCAGCAATATAATCACCGCGGGTAAAAACTTCAGTGTAACCGTCTCCCCCTCCAATAGGTCCTCGTTCATCAGGCTGTGCGCCATAACTCTTTCCATTTTTTATCACGTGTGAAGAGTTTTGGTCAAACAGACAAGAGCTACCAGCCGCAGAAAGCCGATCCTGATTCCTTACA
>JADMKJ010000007.1:36572-45061 GCA_015478855.1 Proteiniphilum sp. | reverse complement strand
ACGTGGTGGAAAATCCTGATGCCATTGAGCCGGCAGATGAAAACGCATTCACCGTCTTTCGTTACAGCGAGAACAACCTGAGTGCAGGCATCCTCTATCAGGGAGATCATTACAACAGCTGCATCCTCGGCTTCCCTATTGAAGCCATCAAAGGGCAGGAGAACCGCGAAAAACTGATCAAAGGAATTATGGAAGCGATAAGCAATAAGCGATAAGCGATAAGCTATAAGTGGGAAGCGGTAGGCTGTAAGCTGTAAGCTATAAGTAGGAAGCAGGAAGTGGAAAACTGACAATTAAAACAGCAAAACATGAAAACAATAGACGCATTTATCCTCTTCACAGAACCGGAACAGGCAGGTAAAACGGTGGAAGAGCTGAGGCAATCGGACTCGGTCAACAAGATATGGCTGCTCACACCCGAAGGAATCACCGAAAAGATCAAAGGGTGCAAAAATATAAACATCGACAGCCTGCAAAGCAGCGCAACGATCAGAAAGATAGCGCAGAAAGCGAGTGTCCCTTATACACTCATCTATCAGAAGGCGACGGTACTGAAACCGGGTTACTTCGCACTGGAGCGCATGACACGTATCGCTGAAGATAGCGGGGCAGGGATGGTCTACGCCGATTATTGGGCCATCAAGAATGGTGTGAAGACAAACCATCCGGTGATCGACTACCAGGAGGGGAGCCTGCGTGACGACTTTAACTTCGGCTCACTGCTCCTCTACAACACCAAAGCACTGAAGAAAGCTGCCGGGAGGATGAAGCATGATACCTACCGTTTTGCCGGCCTCTACGATCTGAGGCTCAAAGTGTCACAGAAGCAACCGCTTGCACATATCAACGAGTACCTCTACACAGAGATTGAGGAGGATAACCGTGCATCGGGACAGAAGATCTTCGATTACGTCGATCCCAAAAACCGTCAGCTGCAGTTGGAGATGGAGCAGGCCTGCACGCAGCATCTGAAAGATGTGGGAGCATACCTGAAACCCACCTTCGAAAACATTGAATTCAACAAAGGTGATTTCGTTCATGAAGCCTCAGTGATCATCCCGGTGCGCAACCGCATCAAAACCATCAAAGATGCCATCTCGTCGGTATTGATGCAGAAAACAGACTTCCTCTTCAACCTCATCGTGGTGGACAATCACTCCACCGATGGCACCACCGGGGCGATCAGTGACTTCAAAGAGGATGCAAGGCTGATTCATCTCATCCCCGAACGGGAGGACCTGGGCATCGGCGGTTGCTGGAACGTGGGGGTGCATCACCCCCAGTGCGGTAAATTTACCGTGCAGCTCGACAGTGATGATATCTACAGTGGTGAGGATACCCTGCAGAAGATCGTCGATGCCTTCTATGCGCAAAACTGCGGTATGGTGGTGGGCACCTACCAGATGACCAACTTCGATATGGAGATGATCCCGCCGGGCATCATCGATCACAGGGAGTGGACACCCGACAATGGCAGGAACAACGCACTGCGCATCAACGGACTGGGTGCTCCCCGTGCCTTTTACACTCCCCTGTTGCGTGAGATCAAGCTACCCAACACCAGCTATGGCGAGGATTATGCCCTCGGACTGAACATCTCACGCCACTATCAGATCGGACGGATCTATGATATCCTCTACCTCTGCCGCCGTTGGGAAGAGAACAGCGATGCATCGCTCGATATTGTGAAGATGAACGGCCATAACCTCTATAAGGACAGAATAAGAACATGGGAGCTACAGGCAAGAAAGAGAATGAAGATTAAATAAAAGTTCAATTACATTTATAATTCAACAGATTATCTTAATCAATGTCTGAAACAAAATCAAATAACATGAACGACCCGCTGATACATGTAGGCATTTTACTTGAGCAGTCTGAGATCAGTTTTTCGCTGCTTACTCCATACCGACTGAAAGGAAAAGATTTCCCCCCGGGCAATTACAGGGTGGAACATTCGGAAGGGAGAATTCTCTTCAATGGTGAGAAACAGGAGGAGATCACTTTCGAATCGAATGATCTGCACAGCGACTCATTCGAGCTGAAGGATGTGATTATCGGCCTCCACTTCCACTGGGAACGCAAGGAGAACCAGCGCTTCCAGGGAGGGTTGAAGTTCATCGCGGAGAAGGGCGGCATCACCGCCATCAACATCGTCTCCCTGGAGGATTACCTCAAGAGTGTGATCTCTTCAGAGATGAGCGCCACCAGCTCTGAGGAGCTGCTGAAAGCACACGCCGTCATCTCGCGCAGCTGGCTGCTGGCACAGTTACAAAAGAACAAGGATATTCCCGGTGACTATCAGACATCTTTTGAATCACCTTCCGAGATCGTCCGCTGGTACGACCGTGAGGATCACTCTCTGTTCGACGTATGTGCCGACGACCACTGCCAGCGCTATCAGGGCATCACGCGCCAGTCCACCCCCCTGGTGAGTGCGGTGGTCGATCAGACACACGGTAGGGTGATCACCTACGGTGATCGCATCTGTGATGCCCGTTTCTCGAAATGCTGCGGCGGTGTCATGGAGACCTTCGAGAACGTCTGGGAGCCCCTCGCCCATCCCTACCTGCAGGGTAAGGCTGATAACACCGATGATGCACTCCTGCCCGATCTGACTGTGGAAGAGAACGCTGAAGAGTGGATCCGTTCCTCCCCTCCTGCCTTCTGTAACACGCAGGATGCTGCTGTACTCAGGCAGGTGCTGAACGACTACGACCGTGAGACAGCCGACTTCTACCGCTGGACGGTAGTCTATTCACAGGAGCAGTTGTCAGACCTCATCAGAGAGCGCTCCGGCATAGACTATGGTGAGATCATCGCCCTGGAACCGCTCGAAAGAGGCACCTCGGGACGGATTATCCGGCTGAAGATCATCGGTACGGAGCGGGTGATGACCATCGGCAAGGAGCTGGAGATACGGCGTACCCTCTCCTCCTCACACCTCTACAGCTCCGCCTTCGTGGTGGATGCCGGGGAGGAGAACGAGGAGGGGATACCGCAGCAGTTCACACTTACAGGTGCCGGCTGGGGCCACGGCGTAGGCCTCTGCCAGATCGGTGCGGCCATGATGGCGGAGAAGGGTTACCGCTTTGAAGAGATACTGCATCATTACTTCCCCGACACACAGGTCGACAAGAAATATTAATACAAACTACAAATGAATAAATCAACACGCTCTCCCTGGAGCTGGATACCTACACTCTATTTCGCAGAGGGACTGCCTTATGTGGCGGTGATGACCGTCTCGGTGATCATGTACAAACGTTTCGGGCTCTCCAATACCGATATCGCCCTCTACACCAGCTGGCTCTACCTCCCCTGGGTGATCAAACCGTTCTGGAGCCCTTTTGTGGATATCCTGAAAACAAAAAGATGGTGGATCGTCGCCATGCAGCTGCTGATAGGTGCCGGCCTGGCAGGGATCGCCTTCACCCTGCCCACACCTTTCTACCTGCAGGCATCACTCGCCTTCTTCTGGTTGATGGCCTTCAGCTCCGCCACACACGACATCGCCGCCGACGGCTTCTACATGCTGGCACTTGATGACTCACAGCAATCCTTCTTCGTGGGCATACGCAGCACCTTCTATCGTCTGGCCATGATCACCGGACAGGGACTGCTGATCATCCTGGCGGGAGGCCTGGAGATAATGACCGGGCTGGAGCCTGTGAATATTCAGGTGAGTGCATCCAACACGATACAGAACGTAATTACAATCGATTCATTACCGCAACCGGAAACCTCAAATGATGCACTTGCATTTCAACTCTACCCGGAGAATCTGATACTCACGACAAACAGTATCCCTACAGATTCTTTCAACACGATAAAGAAGAACGTGCAGGATAACAACATATTAAACGGGTTCATCACACCTGAATCAGAAAATGCACAAGAAGCAAAGAAAAAGAGTTGGTGGTCTGAGAAGGTGTCTGAACCCTTTGGTGTGTATATCCGTGACACCTTTGGGGAGAAGAGAGCAAGAGAAAAAGTATCAGAGACAACAGGCAACGCCGGGATCGTCACCATCAGGTTGAATAAAGCACCTGAGACTGGCAAAGAGATCGTACTTAACACTACCTTCTCAAACGGGAATCAGAATTTCTCACTCATCGAAGGTGAGAGATTGGTATTTAATGCTGACAACTGGGACAAGCCTGCATATGCAGTAGTTCAGGTAAATCCCAGGTTAGAAGAAGAGGCTACCGCCACATTCAAAGGAGCCTCGGGAAACATCCCTCTCTCCTGGAGCATCACCTTCTTCGTGATGGCGGGGCTCTTTATCGCTTTCATGGTCTACCACCGCTTCCTCCTGCCCCGCCCTGCGGAGGATAGCGGTAAAGAGGCACATACTCCGAGGATGGTGCTCATCGAGTTTGGGAATACCTTCAAATCCTTTTTCACGAAGAAAGGTATCGGCCTGGCGATCGCCTTTATCCTGTTATATCGCCTGGCCGAAGCGATGCTGGTGAAGCTGGCCTCTCCTTTTCTGCTCGATGCACGTGAGATAGGGGGATTGGGACTGAATACGCAGGAGGTAGGCCTGGTATATGGAACAGTGGGTGTGATTTCCCTCACTCTGGGGGGTATCATCGGAGGGGTTGTAGCCTCCCGCAACGGACTGAAGCACTGGATATGGCCGATGGCACTGGCCATCACCCTACCTAATGCCGCCTATCTCCTTCTGTCGCTCTATCAGCCTGACAATTTTTTCTGGGTAAATGTGGCTGTGGCTATTGAACAGTTTGGCTATGGCTTCGGATTTACGGCATACATGCTCTATCTCATCTATTTCTCGCAGGGTGAACACAAGACAGCCCACTACTCCATCTGTACCGGTTTCATGGCGCTGGGTATGATGATCCCCGGCATGGCTGCAGGATGGATACAGGAGCATCTGGGGTATGAGCATTTCTTTGTCTTTATCATGATCATCACCATCCCTACACTGATCCTGATCCCCTTTATGAAAGTAGACAGGGAGTTCGGGAAGGCCAGGAAAGAGCTTCAACCGGTTGATGAGGTCACAACGGAACAGTAACAATATGAAAAATGAAAGTATGGTTCAACAACGCGTCACAAGGAAAAATGATTCACAAGGCTCCCTCTTCCTTTCCGGTAGAAGAATCTTGATTTTTACAATGATCATGTGCTGCATGCTGATCACCTCATCCGGATACGCACAAAATATTCGGATGAAGACAGGCATAGAGGTGCTGAAAGCATCCCGTTTCAGGATCCTGCAGGGAAAACGGGTAGGATTGATCACCAACCCTACGGGCGTGGACAACAACCTGAAGTCGACCATCGACATCCTGCACGAGGCACCTAACGTGCAGCTTGTAGCCCTGTACGGACCGGAGCATGGTGTACGTGGCGATGTGCATGCAGGTGATAAGATATCCGACTTCAAAGATCCCAACACCGGCGTACCTGTCTACTCGCTCTACGGATCCACACGCAAACCAACGAAAGAGATGCTGGAAGGTGTCGATCTCCTGCTGTACGATATACAGGATATAGGCTGCCGCTCCTACACCTACATCTCCACAATGTACCTGGCGATGCAGGCAGCAGCGGAAAACGACATCGGGTTCGTGGTACTGGACCGGCCCAATCCGCTGGGAGGCATCAAGATAGAAGGCAACCTGGTGGAAGAGGATTTCTTCTCGTTCGTCAGCCAGCTGAAGATACCTTACGTGTATGGTCTTACGTGCGGTGAGCTGGCGGAGATGATCAACGGTGAGGGGATGATCCCGCAACCCTGCAGGCTGACGGTGGTGAAGATGAAGAAGTGGCGCCGTAAGATGAATTTCGAAGATACAGGACTGCCCTGGGTACCCACCTCTCCCCATATTCCATTCGCGCACTCCGCCTACTTCTACCCTGTATCGGGCATCCTGGGTGAGCTGGGTTATCTCTCCATCGGCGTGGGATACACCCTTCCCTTCGAGATATTCGCTGCTGAGTGGGTTAACGCCGAAGAATTTGCCGAAGCGCTCAACGTGAAAAAACTTCCCGGGATCACTTTCCGGCCCATCCACCTGAAACCTTACTATTCCGTTGGAGCGGGAACAAACATGCAGGGGGTGCAGATACATCTCAACGACTTCAACAAAGCCCGCCTGTCGGATATTCAGTTTCATGTGATGGAGGTGGCCGCACAACTCTATCCTGAGCACAAAGTGTTTGATCATGCACCCGACAACAGGTTCAATATGTTCGACAAGGTGAGCGGCAGCGATTTTATCCGCCGTGCGTTCAGCAGGAACCACCGTTTTGCAGATATAGAGGCCTACTGGACCAAAGACGAAGAGGCATTCAGGCAATTGTCGAAAAAATACTACCTTTACCGCTGATCAGTGCGTGAGAACAGCTGAACATCATTCTTACTAAAAGACCATCGGCCCTTGTAATATCGGTTGTAAATATTGAGGGTTAAATGAAACAGATATATACGAAAGAAATAACAATGAACGCAATTCCAATCACAAGGCAGAGCGGCCGCGTCCTCTCACTCGACATCCTCCGCGGTATCACCATCGCCGGTATGATCATGGTCAATAATCCCGGTTCGTGGAGTAGTATCTATCGACCTCTAGGCCATGCGCATTGGCACGGCCTCACACCTACCGACCTGGTCTTTCCCTTCTTCATGTTTATCATGGGGGTCTCCACCTTCATGTCGCTGCGTAAGTTCAACTTCGTACCCTCCACAGGAGCCATCCTGAAGATCGTCCGGCGCACCCTCCTCATCTTCGTGATCGGGCTGGCGCTGGGATGGTTCGGACAACTGACTCGCGGACTGGCGTCGGGAGAGACATTTGGTGCAGCCGCAACCCATTTCAACACACTGCGAATACTGGGTGTGCTGCAGCGGCTGGCGCTGGCCTACGGTTTTGCAGCACTGATTGCCATCTTTGTGAAGAACAAATCGCTGGTATGGGTGATTGCCATACTGCTGGCCGGATATTACCTGCTTCTCCGACTGGGAAAAGGGTTTGAGATGTCGGAAGAGAACATCATTGCTGTGGTGGACAAAGCACTGTGGGGGCCCGCTCACATGTACAAGGATACCACCCCCGAAGGGGTGCGCATTGCACTCGATCCCGAGGGCCTGCTCAGTACCATCCCCTCCATCGCCCATGTACTTATCGGATTTCTCTTCGGCAAGCTGATCACGGAGTACAGGGACAACCACAAACGTGTGGAGAAGCTGCTGATCTGGGGGACCATACTTGCTTTCTCCGGCCTGCTGCTGCAATACGGCTGCCCCATCAACAAGAAGATATGGAGCCCTACATATGTGCTTGTGACAACCGGCTTTGCAGCGCAATTGCTGGGTCTGCTTATCTGGATCATCGATATTCACAAGAGAGAGAGATGGAGCCGTTTTTTCCACGCTTTCGGCGTGAATCCGCTGATCGTCTACATCTTTGCCGGTGTCATGGCCAACCTGATTGCAAACATACGTTTTTCATACCAGGGTGAACTCATCTCCGTCAAATCATTTATTTACGGAGTGCTTATTCAACCCTGGGCAGGGGATTATTTCGGATCGCTTCTCTATGCGATGCTTTTCATCACCGTATGCTGGCTGTTCGGATATATTTTATACAAAAAGAATATCTATATCAAACTATAAGTGCCGGTTAATGGTTAATAAAAGAATAACGAATCAAGCGTAATGGATCATATAGCATCAACAGAGACAATATTGATCGCCGACAGCGGTGCCACCAAGACCGACTGGTGTCTCACCACCGGTGGAGAGATCATTGACCGTTTTTCAGGGAAAGGGATCAGCCCGGTCTATCAAACAGAACAGGAGATAGCAGATGAGATCAGACAACATCTCTACCCTCTCCTCAAGGAGAGACCTCTCCATGCAATACACTTTTACGGGAGCGGATGTATTCCAGAGAAAACAGCCCTTGTAAAAAATGCCATTCACCACTCTTTTCCGATAGACAGAATCAATGTATACAGCGACCTGATCGCTGCTGCACACAGCCTCTGTGGTCATGATGCAGGTATTGCCTGTATCATGGGTACCGGAAGCAACTCATGTGAGTGGAGCGGCAGTGAGATCATTTATCAGGTATCACCCCTCGGCTTTATCCTGGGTGATGAAGGCAGCGGCGCCGTACTGGGCAGACAACTGGTGGGCGACGCACTGAAGAATCAGCTCACCCTGGGACTGAGAGAGAAGCTGCTGGAGGAGTACAACCTCACACCTGCGCTCATTATCGAGCGTGTCTACCGGCAACCCTTCCCCAGTCGTTTCCTGGCAACCCTTGCACCCTTCCTGCTCAGTCACCTTGACGATAAGAGCATCAGAAAGATTGTAACTGATGGGTTCGCCGCTTTCTTCGACAGGAACGTGATGCAATACAACTATCAAAAAAACTGTGTCCACTTTGTAGGTTCTATTGCATGGTATTTCTCTGATATACTCAAAGAGGTAGCAGCAAAAAAAGAGATTG
>JADMKJ010000007.1:34420-36472 GCA_015478855.1 Proteiniphilum sp. | reverse complement strand
ATTGCATGGTATTTCTCTGATATACTCAAAGAGGTAGCAGCAAAAAAAGAGATTGAAATCGGTAAGATTGAACAATCACCCATGAATGGATTAATCAAATTTTATCACTAAATCAAACATCCCAAATCCCAAATCAAACATCCCATATCCCATATCAAACATCCCAAATCAAAATGACATTCATAAAAATAACAGAACAGGAATCACTCTATAACGATCTGGAAAAGAAATCGGTGATGGAGCTGCTGACGGAGATCAACGCTGAGGACCGGAAGGTGGCACTCGCGGTGGAAAGAACAATACCCGAAATAGATAAGCTGGTGACGGGCATCGTTGAACGCATGCGGCGCGGCGGACGACTCTTTTACCTGGGTGCGGGTACCAGCGGACGCCTGGGGGTGCTCGATGCCTCGGAGATACCACCCACTTTCGGCATGCCCAACACCTACGTGATCGGGCTGATAGCTGGTGGCGACAGCGCGCTGCGTAACCCCGTGGAAGCAGCGGAGGATGATCTCGATAAGGGATGGGAGGATCTTATGGAGTACAAGATCAATGTGGATGATGTGCTGGTGGGTATCGCTGCCTCGGGGACGACACCTTATGTCATTGGTGCACTGCGCCGGGCACGGGAGAAAGGGATCCTTACGGGTGCCATCAGCTGTAATCCCGATTCACCGGTGGCCGTGGAAGCTGAGATAAAGATTGAACCTATTGTCGGTCCCGAATATGTGACAGGCAGTACACGCATGAAATCAGGCACGGCACAGAAGCTGGTGCTCAACATGATCACTACCAGCACCATGATCAAGCTGGGAAGAGTGAAGGGTAATCGTATGGTCAACATGCAGCTCACCAACCAGAAGCTGGTCGACAGAGGTACACGTATGATCGTTGACGAGCTGGAAATGAATTATGAACAGGCGAAGAACCTGCTGCTGCTCCACGGATCCGTTAAAAAGGCGATTGAGAGTTTTAAGAATTCAAAATGAAAAATGAATAGGCAATTACAATGGCAATTATAATAGATACCGATAATCCTGATCTGCTGCTCGATAAGATCTACGAAACGATTGACAGCAAAAAAGCAGATAAATGGGCCCGCACAAGTGACGGGCGACTCACCTACGGGACACTTTTATGGAGGAACGAAGCATTCTTCAAGCCCCAGATCTGGGTTGATGAGAACCAACTGCGTTTCGGATTGTTGAAAAGGAAAGACAGGAGGCATATCACATCGAAACTATACACCATGTTCCACGCCAGACTCATAGAGATGCTCCTCACCCATTTCGACAACGATTTCCGCAATATCACTGCTACAGCGACAAAGGCTGAGCCTGATATCTTTTGATTATTCAAAAATAATAACAAATGAAAAAACCGGTTTTTTCACAAATCATACTGTTAATACTGTCTCTAACTCTACTGACAGGCTGTGACATCCTCACCTTTACAGGGAAAACGACATCGGGATGGAAGGATGACATCGTCTATCAGACCATTCAGTGGGAGGTGAACTCTTCGGAAGAAGATGTGAGACGCGAATTCTCAGCGTTCATACATGAAACACTGGAGAGAAGCAGATTCAAGGATTATCTCTTGTTGTTTCAAACCAATTACAGGCTTGAAGAGCAGGAAAGGACCTATCTCCTCAAAATATTCAGAAACAGTGAAGAGAAGGATCTTTTTCTTATCCATTCGGAAGATATCATATCCCGGACACATGCACTGGCAAGCAGTAGTTTCAACGACAGGTGGGGACAGTTGCAGCGCAACACACCGGTAGAGAAGGTTTACGAATTGCTCCCTGAGCTGGCCGATTTCAACGCCCCTCAGATGCTTCACCTCGATCATACCGAACTTCATCTTGCCGACCTCTGGCTCTCTTTCGATCTGAAAGGTTATCTGATCGATTTCGGGAAAGGCAACCTACCCGCTACGCCCCGGAGAGATGAGAACTGGGTATTCTGATATTGTTCCTTTCATTTTTCAATTTTCATTTTTCAATTTTCATTTTTCAATTTACTATGAAACGATCATCACTGTCAA
>JADMKJ010000007.1:25339-34320 GCA_015478855.1 Proteiniphilum sp. | reverse complement strand
TTTCATTTTTCAATTTTCATTTTTCAATTTACTATGAAACGATCATCACTGTCAATACTGTCGCTCCTTCTCCTCTTAAGTGTTACACCCAATGCTTTTGCACAGGAGAGTGCATATAAAACCCTTTTCAACATCCCCTACTACAACGAGGATATCCGTCAGAGAAATAGTTATATCAACGAGCGATGCAATCTGGACATCTATTATCCGGCAGAAAAGAAAGGGTTTGTTACGGTCATCTGGTTTCACGGCGGAGGTCTCACCGGCGGCAACAAGGAGCTGCCCGTGGCACTCAAGAACGAGGGGATCTGCATCGTGGGTGTGAACTACCGTCTGGCACCGGGTGTGAAGGCTCCTGCCTACATCGAAGATGCGGCAGCAGCCGTGGCGTGGGTGTTTAAACATATCGGCAATTACGGTGGTGATGCATCTCAAATTTTCCTGTCCGGTCACTCTGCCGGTGGTTACCTGGCCATGATGACAGGATTGGACAAACAGTATCTCGCAGCACACGACATTGAAGCTGACAGTATCGCCGGACTGATACCCCTGAGTGGCCAGACCATCACGCATTTCTCAATCCGGCAGGAGTACGGCATGAAAGATACCCACCCTCTCGTGGATCGGTATGCCCCCCTCTACCACGTGCGACGTGATGCCCCTCCCCTGTTGCTGATCACCGGCGACCGGGAGCTGGAGATGCTGGGACGTTATGAGGAGAACGCCTACCTTGCCCGCATGATGAAGGTGGCGGGACACAGGCAGACCCGTCTGCTGGAGCTGCAGGGGTACGGACATGGCATGACCTACCCTGCCTTCCCGCTGTTGTTGGAGGAGGTGAGACGCATCAGCAGCAACAAAAGATAAAGAGATTCATCTCCTTTCCCTACGTCATGCCGTGCATGCATTCGTGTGATGTTCATTTGTTTACACTTTATATTTTGGCTACCTTTGCGGGTTTAAAATGCAGAAGGTATGCTTTCGAACATTCGTCCCAAAGAGACTGAAGAGCTCTATGCGACACCAATATTACAGCAAACGGCATTCTGGTCGGTCGTCAAGCAAAGACTGGGTGCCCACACGATTGCGATCAATTTCAGTTCTAATAAATCGGCTCTTTACGGGTTGACCCATGAGCGATCAACGATCATCTCTGATGTGCTGATTGTTTTGCAGCAGATCGACAGACACCATTCCGTGGCATATGTCCCTTACGGGCCGGAGCTGGAGCCTGCCGATGAATTTCAGGGAATGTTCCTGGAGGAGCTGTCAGAGTCGCTTCGTTCCTTCCTTCCGAAAGAGTGTATCCTTATCCGTTATGATCTCTGCTGGGAATCATACTGGGCGAAAGGGAGTGATTATTTCGATGAAAGCGGGATCTGGAAAGGTGAACCCGACAGTCAGGCACAGGAATTCAGGTTTAACTTCAACACACATCACTGGAACTTTAAAAAGGCATATACCAATATCCTGCCTTCGAACACGGTCTATCTTGATCTGACCCTCGACAGTGATACCCTTCTCAAAAGGATGAAACCCAAAACAAGGTACAACATCGGCTTGTCCCGTCGCAAAGGAGTCACCGTACGTTCGATGGGAATGGAGGGTATGGAAACCTGGTACGCACTCTACCGTGAGACAGCTGTGCGGAACCAAATACTGCTCAACGAGATGAAGTACTTCCAGACAGTGCTTACCGCGCGTGCAGATGATACACGCTCACCCGCCGAAGTGAGTCTGCTGGTGGCTGAGAAAGAGGGAAAGGCACTGGCAGCCATGTTCCTGGTGATCACCAAAAACAGGGGGTCATACCTTTACGGGGCATCATCCTCGGCACAGCGCAACCTCATGGCGACCTATGCACTGCAATGGGAGGCTATCAGCCGGTCGAAGGCGGCAGGGTGCACCGAATACGATATGTTCGGCATCTCCCCCGACCCAAACCCGGAGCACCCGTTGTATGGCCTCTATAAGTTTAAGTCGGGCTTTGGTGGTGAGATCTACCACAGCCTCGGCTGCTGGGATTACCCACTGCATGATGAGATGTACACTCTTTTCCGCGCCTCAGAACTGAATAGTCAGGGTTATCATTTAAGTTAAAATTTTTTATGAAGATTGAGAGAGTAACAATTGTGGATGATCATATTGTGAGATCATTCAGCAGGCTGATACCACAGCTGACCGGCAGTGTGAAGTACCCTTCACGCGAGGAGTTGGAAGAAGTGATCAAATCTGAAAACAGCTATCTTTTTATCGCAACCATCGACGGTGAGGTGACAGGATCACTGACGCTCCTTTTCAACAGGCTGACAACAGGATTGAAAGGATGGATCGAGGATGTGGTTGTAGACGAAGCTGCCCGTGGCAAAGGAGTGGCCACTGCTTTAATTGGGCATGCACTGAAGATTGCAGAAGAGAATGAAGTATTCCACGTGGATCTCACTTCACAGCCTGTCCGTGAAGCTGCCAACAGGTTATATCTGAAAATGGGCTTCACACGGAGAGAGACAAATGTGTACAGATATTATTTTCAGTAAACCTTTCTCTTCATTCTCTGTTTAATGATAGAGTAAATAAAAAAAGCCTGCATTTTCAGGCTATCAAATCAAAACAACAGGGTTTAAAAACCCATCCTGATAAGAAACATGAATTTAATTGAAGCTTTAAAGTGGCGTTATGCCACAAAACGTATGACCGGGGAGAAAATCGGGGAGAAAGAGCTGGAGACCATTCTCGAGGCTATCCGACTGGCTCCTTCCGCCTATGGATTACAACCCTACAAGGTCATCGTAACTGAAAACAAGGAATTACTGCACGAGATATTTGAAAAATCCTGTCCCCAGATCGTGGTACAGCAATGCTCCCATCTGCTTATCTTCAAGGCAAAGAAAAGATTGAACGAAGAGTATATGGAAGGCTTTCTTGCTGAGTTGAAACGATCAAGGAACTCCACGGACGAGTATATTGCGGGTTATCGCAATAAGATATACAATGTGATCCTCAACCCGGAGGTGAACACGTTCAACTGGGCTGTCCATCAGACCTATATCGCACTGGGATATGCCACCTTCGCCGCTGCCCAGATGGGTATCGATGCGACACCCATCGAAGGGTTTGATGCCGGTGCATTGAACCGGCTGCTCTCACTTAACATCGAAGATGAGGAGGCGGTGGTGATGCTCACCCTGGGTTATCGTAATGAAAAAGAAGACAGGCTGGCTTTCCAGCCAAAAGTAAGAAAACCGCTCGACCTGCTGGTTGAACGGTTATAATTATGAACGGTTGCCTGTTGTGCGAACCTGCACAGGAGCAACTCCTTACATATCAATGAGGCCCCCCCCCTTACGGTATCTTATAGATTATACTGTTGATATTCATTCCGGCACCTACAGATGTAAGGATGATATTGTCACCACTTTGCAAGTCGTGCTCCTCCATCTCCTTGCGTGTAAGGATATCAAGTAATGTGGGTACGGTAGCCACCGATGAGTTACCCAGCCAAGAGATTGTCATCGGCATAATAGATTCGGGCACCTCTTTGATATCGTAGAGCCTGAACAAACGCTGTAGGATGGCATCATCCATCTTACCGTTTGCCTGGTGGATAAGCACCTTGCTGATCTGTGAAATATCCAGATTTAACCTGTCGAGACAATCTTTAATTGTTTTCGGCACATTCTCCAGTGCGTACTGGTATAAACGACGCCCATTCATCTTCAGGTAATAATCTTTCTTCTCTGCCAGCTGTTTATTATAGGAGTAACCCATCTGAAGCATGTGCACATATTCCAAAGCATCACTGCGGGCGCTGTGTCCTATGATACCTAGAGGTGTATCATTCTCACGGCCCTCGATGATAGCCGCCCCGGCACCATCGGCGTAGATCATGCTGTCGCGGTCGTGTGGATCGGCAACGCGCGATAACACATCAGCCCCAACAACAAGTATCTTTTTCGCATCACCGGAACGGATATAGTAATCGGCCTGAATCACTGCCTGCACCCACCCGGGACAACCAAATAAAATATCATACGCTACGGAAGAGGGGTTGTTGATGCCCAGCTTGTGTTTCAGACGGGAAGCCAGTGAAGGTACGACATCCATTCGCATATTATCTGCCAGCGTCTCACCAAAATTGTGCGCGAAAATAATATAATCCAGCTCCTCCTTATCAATACCTGAAGCATCAATAGCTCTTTGAGCAGCTATGAGTGCAAGATCGGAAGTGACCTGGTTCTCCTCGGCATAACGACGTTCAGAGATGGTGGTGATCTCTTCAAATTTCTCCACGATTGCCTCATTCGGAGTGGTAATCTTCTCCCCCGTTGAGTCATAGAACTCATAGGTTTTAAAGAACTCATTTGTCACCTGTCTGGGTGGTACATAACTACCTGTACCCGTAAAAACGCTATATATTTTACTCATACGATATTTTTATTTCTCCCGTTAAGGTGATTGACTCCAACAACCACCAGACACAAGAGTAAAATAATGACATTAAACATTGTATACGATTGATCAATTTCTGATTTGAATTTAACTCCACAAAGATAAAAATTAATATTTAATTAAAAACAAATTTTCAACTCCCTAAGCGTGATATTAAAACTTATCCCAGCAACAGTTCCTAAAGAAGAGATTCCTTATGTCAGCGTCTCAATATCACTGACGGTGGTAACTACCGGATTGGAAATATCCTCGTACAGCTCCAGATCGAAATACTTTGTCGCTGCAGTGATATGATCGAAGACATCCGATGAGATATCCTCATAGCGGAGCCAGTCAGTGGTAGCAGTGAAGAAATAGAGTTCCAGCGGAAGGCCTTTGGAGGTAGGCTGCAGCTGGCGCACCAGCAACAGCATATCTTTATGCACATCTGGATGTTTGTTCAGGTAGTTTTTTACATACTGACGGTACAACCCCATATTGGTGAGATTCCTCCCGTTGAGAGGCAATGACTTATCGGCTCCTGTTGTCCGATTGTAATCATCTATCTCCCTGCTCCGCGAATGGATATGATCTGAGACAAACTGAATTTTCTCCAGCTCCTTCAACTCTTCATTGTTGAGAAAACGGATGGAAGACTGCTTCAGATAGACAGATCGTTTCACCCTGCGACCTCCCGCTTCAACCATGCCACGCCAGTTCTGAAAAGAATCAGACACCAGGGAGTATGGAGGGATGGTGGTGATTGTTTTATCGAAATTCCTGATCTTCACCGTTGTTAGTGAGATCTGTATCACATCTCCGTCGGCACCATACCTGGGCATGGTGATCCAGTCACCGATGCGGACCATGTCGTTGGCCGACACCTGCATGCTGGCGACGAAGCCCAGGATGGTATCTTTGAATATCAGCATCAGGATAGCTGAGGCTGCACCCAGTCCTCCCAGGATCACACCGGGCTTCTGGCCCGTAAGCACAGAAAAGAGGATGATGAACCCGACAGCGTAGAGAACAATCTTCACCACCTGCGTATAGCTGTCTATCGGTTTATCTGCCAGGTTCGGTTTCACCCTGATCGTGTCGGAGAAAGCATTCACAACAGCTATAAACAACCATATCACATAGAAAATCAGGAAAATATCGACCAGCTTATCAGCTAATATCATCGTTTTTGGAAAGAGGTCGAAGATAATTGGGATGGATCCTTTCACCAGACTAAAAGGGATAATCATTGCCAGGTAATGTGGAAACTTCCTTTTATAAAGGTTAGTGAGGAAGTCAAGGTCTGTAAGCTTTGCTATCCTCTTAAGTACTGTCTGTAATATTCTTCTTGTGAGATATTGCACTATAAACACCAGTAACACCAGCACCAATAGCAGGAGAAGCAGGTTAATGTACTTCACCCAGTTATCGGGAATTCCAAGATTTGTCAGGAGTTGAATTGACCATTCACTAATCGCATTTGTTGAGCGTGAGATTTGCTCAATTTTTTCTTCGTTCATACTTTCCAGATCTTTACTATCTCTTTTTTCGATATGATTAATAGCTAGTACAAAGATACAACATTAATAATTTGAACCAAAACCGGTATTATTTAAACCCAAACCAGTCGCATTTCAGAGATTCATTGTATATTTGTGAAATATCTGCCGGCAGCAAAAAGAAGCCATTCTACCGGTATAGGATAAAATATATCAAATACGCTGTCATCGTCGATACAGCGAATACACAATTGAATATCAACAACTTAAAGAGAATAATATGGGAAAAGTTCTGATCATTGGTGCCGGTGGCGTAGGAACAGTCGTAGCCAACAAAGTGGCCCAAAACAAAGATGTCTTTACCGACATCATGCTGGCCAGCCGCACCAAAAGTAAGTGCGACGCTATCGCCGAAGATGTGAAGCAACGTACGGGTGTGATGATCCGGACAGCGAAGGTGGATGCCGATAATGTAGCAGAGCTGGTGAGACTATTGAATGATTTCAAACCGGAGCTGGTGATCAACGTGGCACTCCCCTACCAGGATTTGACGATCATGGATGCCTGCCTGGAATGTGGTGTGAACTACCTCGACACGGCCAACTACGAGCCGAAAGATGAAGCTAAGTATGCATACAAATGGCAGTGGGCCTACAGGGAGAAGTTCGAGAAAGCCGGTCTTACAGCCATCCTCGGTTGCGGCTTCGACCCCGGTGTGACCAGCATCTTCACCGCATATGCTGCCAAACATCATTTCGATGAGATGCATTATCTCGATATCGTCGACTGTAACGCAGGTGATCACGGAAAGGCTTTCGCCACCAACTTCAACCCTGAGATCAACATCCGCGAGGTGACACAAAAGGGTAAATACTGGGAAAATGGCCAGTGGGTGGAGACCGAGCCACATGAGATTCACAAGCCGCTCACCTACCCCGATATAGGTCCCAAGGAGTCCTACCTGATCTATCACGAAGAGCTGGAGTCGCTCGTGAAGAACTTCCCCACACTGAAGAGAGCACGTTTCTGGATGACCTTCGGACAGGAATACCTGACACACCTGCGTGTGATTCAGAATATCGGCATGGCCCGCATAGACGAGGTGGAGTACAACGGTCAGAAGATCGTACCCATTCAGTTTCTGAAAGCGGTGCTGCCCGATCCGGGTGAGCTCGGAGAGAACTACACGGGAGAGACATCTATCGGTTGTCGCATCCGTGGTATCAAGGATGGTAAGGAACGGACCTACTACATCTACAATAACTGCAGCCATGAAGCGGCATACAAGGAGACGGGAGCTCAGGGAGTTAGCTATACCACCGGCGTTCCTGCAACCATCGGCGCCATCATGTTCATGAAAGGCCTCTGGAACAAACCGGGTGTCTTTAATGTGGAAGAGTTCGACCCCGATCCGTTTATGGAACAACTCAACAGACAGGGTCTGCCCTGGCATGAGTTATTTGATGTGAATCTGGAGTTATAAGGTTAATCTATAAACCTTGCAAGTGCATTGCAAGGTTTTTTTCTACTTTTGTCAACATTTACAGTCATCCAAAAAAAGCAGACATATGAGTCCCACAAGTTTAGTCAATATTGGTGATTACGACAAGGAGGATATCTTTCGTATCCTCACAAGTGCATCTCTATTCAAACAGAATCCCAACCGTGACCTATTGAAGGGCAGAGTATGTGCCACACTCTTCTTCGAACCATCTACACGTACGCGACTCAGCTTTGAGACTGCTGTCAATCGCCTGCGCGGACGAATCGTCGGTTTCTCCGATGCAGCCACCAGCAGCTCCACCAAGGGTGAGTCGCTGAAAGATACCATCATGATGGTGAGCAATTATGCCGACATCATCATCATGCGTCATCACCTTGAAGGTTCTGCACGGTATGCATCTGAGATCTCACCTGTACCGGTGATCAACGCCGGCGATGGCTCCAATCAGCATCCCACGCAAACGATGCTCGATCTGTTCACGATTTACGAAACACAGGGGACACTGAACAACCTGACCATCACCATCGTGGGTGACCTGAAGTATGGAAGGGCGGTACATTCACTTATACAGGGATTGTCGCACTACAACCCTACCTTTAACTTCGTCGCACCGGAGGAATTGAGCATCCCCGAAAAATACAAAACATTTTGCGACAGAAGAGATATCATTTACAGGGAGTTTACCGATTTCTCACCCGAATCAATCAACAATGCTGATATTCTTTACATGACACGTGTGCAGAAAGAACGTTTCACCGATCTGATGGAATATGAGAAGGTGAAGAATGTCTATGTGCTGCATAACGATATGCTGAGAGAATCCAGGGAGAACCTGAAAGTGTTGCATCCGCTACCGCGGGTGAAAGAGATCAACCAGGATGTAGATGATAATCCCAAAGCCTATTACTTTCAACAGGCAAAAAACGGCATGTATGTTCGCCAGGCAGTTATCTGTGATCTCATGGGTATTGAAGTGAAATAAAACTTAATTTCAAATAGAATATGAGAAAAGAATTGCAAGTGGCAGCACTCGAGAACGGCACGGCTATCGATCATATCCCAACCGCAGCTGTGTTTAAAGTGGTCTCACTGCTTCAGCTGCAAAAGCTGAACAATCGCATCACCATCGGAAATAATCTGAAGAGCAGTAAGATGGGAGCCAAAGGGATCATCAAGGTCTCCGATAAATATTTTCGTGAAGATGAAATAAACCGGATTGCCCTGGTAGCACCCAATGTAAACCTGAACATCATCAAAAACTTTGATATTATTGAGAAGAAGAATGTTGTACTCCCGGATGAAATCATTGAGATTGTCAGGTGTAACAATCCCAAGTGTATTACCAACAACGAACCGATGAAGACCCGCTTTCATGTGATCGACAAGGAGAAGGTGGAACTGCAGTGTCACTACTGCGAACTGAAAATCAGAAAAGAGGAAGTGGTGCTGATATAGAATGTGAATACGTTGGGAAGTTAATAAGTTGGGAGATTAATAGGTTAATACGTTGGTATGTTGATAGGTTAGTACGTTGGTATGTTGATAGGTTA
>JADMKJ010000007.1:13447-25239 GCA_015478855.1 Proteiniphilum sp. | reverse complement strand
TACGTTGGTATGTTGATAGGTTAGTACGTTGGTATGTTGATAGGTTAATAGGTTGCTAGGTTGATATTAGTAGGTTGTTATGTTGGTACGTTGGTTGATTTCTTTGTTCCAAACTGAGGACTGACTGAATACAGTTGACAACATACCGCCGACAAAAGCACCATCCTACCTAAAACGCTTACAGCTTATAGCCTATAGCTTATTGCTTATTGCTTATTGCTTACAATTAATAATTAAAATATGAAACAAGACTGGAAACCGGGAACAATGATCTATCCCTTGCCTGCTGTAATGATCAGTTGCGGAAGTACTCCCGAGGAACAAAATATATTCACTGTCAGCTGGGTAGGAACAATAAGTTCTGATCCACCCATGTGTTATATCTCCGTCAGGCCGTCACGACACTCCTATGAAATCATTAAAAGGAACGGTGAGTTTGTCATCAACCTGACCACCGAGGATCTTGCACGTGCTACTGACTGGTGCGGGGTACGCTCCGGCAAGGATCACAATAAGTTTCAGGAGATGAAGCTGACACCCGGCAAGGCGACCATCGTGAATGCACCGGTCATTGAAGAGTCACCTATCTGCATTGAGTGCCGGGTAAAAGAGATTATTCCCCTTGGTTCCCATGATATGTTTATCTCTGATGTGGTGAATGTGAGAGCCGATGAGCAGTATCTCCATCCTGAAACCGGCAGGTTCGATATGCAGAAAGCCAGGCTGATGGCCTATTCTCACGGACACTATTACGCATTGGGTAATAAAATAGGGAAGTTTGGCTGGACTGTACAGAAAAAGAAAAAAAAGAAATAATTACTGAAGCTGTCAAAAGCAGTTTATTAAAACGAGTTTTGAATTATGCCTGTTAATTTACCCGATCAATTACCCGCGGTTGAATTATTGAAAAAAGAGAATATTTTCGTGATGGATGATCTGCGTGCCTCCATGCAGGATATCCGCCCCCTGAAATTGCTTATATTGAACCTTATGCCGATCAAGATCACTACTGAAACTGATCTCATCAGGTTACTCTCCAATTCACCGTTGCAGGTGGAGATTGAATTTCTGGGTCTCACCTCCCACACACCAAGGAATACTCCTGTGGAGCACCTGATGTCGTTCTACACCACATTCTCAAAGGTTAAGAATGTCTGTTATGATGGCATGATCATCACAGGGGCACCGGTGGAGATGTTGCCCTTCAGTGAGGTGACCTATTGGAATGAGGTCACAGAGATCTTCGACTGGGCAAGCACGCATGTCACCTCCACCTTCTATATCTGCTGGGGGGCACAGGCCGCACTGCATCACTTTTACGGTATCAACAAGTACCCGCTGGATAAAAAGCTGTTCGGTGTATTCAGACATACACTGAACGACCCCACCTTCCCCCTGTTCCGCGGATTCGACGATCAGTTCTATGCTCCTCACAGTCGCCATACAACCTTACATGCTGATGAGATCAGGCAACATCCTCAACTGAACATCCTCTCCGAATCGGAAGAGGCGGGGGTCTATATAGTCTCTTCACGGGGTGGCAGGGAGTTTTACGTCACCGGTCACTCGGAATATTCACCCCTCACCCTGCATAACGAGTATAACCGCGACAAAGAGAAAGGGATGAACGATGTGGCATTGCCGCAAAATTACTACAGAAACGATGACCCGTCACAACCACCGCTGGTACAGTGGCGCTCACATGCCAACCTGCTCTATATCAACTGGCTGAACTACTTCGTCTACCAGGCTACTCCGTTCAACATTGAGGAGATAGCACAATTGGGAGAGTTGTAAAAAGAAAGATAAGAGCATACAGGCTAGCGCATCTGTGCGAACTTCAGACAGACCGGCTTGCTTATCCTTATTTCCTGATTGGTATCGGTTAACAATCCTGTTTCTCCATCGATGGCGAACACCTGGATTTTATTGTCATCTCTGCCGGCAACCAACAGGAACCTGCCATTTGGTGTGATCACAAAATTGCGGGGATGTCCGGCAGTGAGCTGATATCCCACTTTTGTAAGTGTCCCGTCGTCAGGGTCAATCGAAAAGATGGCGATCCCGTCGGCCTGCAGCCTGTTGGAAGCGTAGAGGTAACGACCGTCGGGCGACACATGGATATCGGCGCTGCCGCGTGCGCCCACACTGTCAGCGGTGATCACCTGCTTCTGCACCAGCTCACCGAAATGGTAATCATAGACGATCACCTCTCCCGACAGCTCTCCCAGCAGGTAAAGATATCGGCCTCCGTCGGGATGAAAAGCGAAATGTCGGGGTCCGGTAGCGGCAGGGGTGTTAAACTCTTTCAAACTGCTTTCCAGGATGACAGGCTGCCCTTCAAAAGGGGTGTCGTTCGCAGTGAAGCGATAAAGCTTGTCTGTCCCGAGATCAGCGGCGAAGAGATACTGGCCGTCGGGAGAATAGAGCACACTGTGCAGGTGTGGTCCAGCCTGCCTGATACTGTCAGCCCCCGAGCCTTTAAATGAAATCACTGAGGTTGCAGGTGTGAGGCTACCGTCAATCCTCACCTGAAACGTGGAGATACTGCCGCCGCCGTAATTGGCTGTATGTACACTCTTCCCTTTGCTGTCAATGGTGATGTAACAGGGACCGCTGCCCTCAGTAGGCTGAGAATTGATCAGTGACAATGAGCCGGATACTTTATCAAACGAAAAAGCATGTGCTACGCTACCTGTTTCATCATTCTCCCCCACAGCATAGACAAATTTTTCATCGGGACTTAACGTAAGATAGCTTGGGTTCATCACTTCGACCATGTTCACAGAATCGGAGACGCCTGTTTCCGTATTAAACCGATAGAGATAGATACCTTTACTGCCTTCAGTAGAGGTGTATGTGCCAACAAGCAGAAAAGAATTATTCTTTTCCCCTCTCACGGCATTAACAACCTCCTGTGGGGAACCGTTTGCCTCTGACTTAGCTGATCTATTACCGGTACAAGAGATAAACAGCGCTGTTAGCATACTCACCATTACGATCTTAAAATTCATTATGGAAATTATTTCAGTTTTATATGTACGAAAATAGATCAATTTTCTGTAACTGGGCTCTTTTTTCACTGAAAATCAACTTATCCCATGCTCAAAATAAAATAATTAAACAGAATTCTCATTTAAAGTTGTGAATATGGAGCAGTCTGCGTACTTTTGCACCTTAAAATAAAAACCTGTTCACTAAGCAAAGAAAAGATTATGTTATCCAAAATATTATCTGTTACCGGACGTCCCGGATTGTATAAACTCATTTCCACAAGTAAAAATCTCAACATTGTTGAATCACTCGCCGACGGTAAACGTATCCCTGTTTATGCACAGGAGAAAGTAGTTGCTCTGAGTGATGTCTCCATCTACACCAACGATGGAGATACCCCTTTGCGGGATGTGCTGAAGACAATAATGGAAAAAGAGCATGGCAACAAAGTGAATATTGGCTCAAAAGCCTCAGGCAATGAGCTGTTTGCCTACCTGAAAGAGGTTCTGCCAGAATACAGTAAAGAGAGCGTCTATGCTTCCGACGTGAAGAAACTTATATCCTGGTACAACATACTTATGGAGAACAAGATCGATCTTGATGAGGCAGAAAAACCCGATGAGGCATCATCAGAAACAACTGAGACTGTCAGCGAATAAACGTAGGCCTGCAGGTGGTGAGCAGGACTCACTCAAAATGATAACATATCCTTATCCTTGTATGTTTCTTAAACCATTGGTAAATTGAACGTTAAAGACTTATCCATACGTGCAGGTGCCGGTATCATCTATATACTGGTGATCCTTCTGGGAGTGCTGGGAGGACGGTTTTCATTCCTTGCAGTGTTTGGCACCATGCTCGGGGTAGCGTTGTTTGAGTTCTACCGAATGGTGGAAAAAGACACCTCCCATGCTATCAGTAAGATCTTTAATATCACCCTGGGCGGACTCATATTCTTTTCTGTCTTTCTTCACCTGGAGAATATCAACAGCTTTTCTTTGCCTATAATGATAATGATCTATCTGCTCATTTTGATTGCATCAGCTATATTCATCAGAAGGGATGATATTTTACATGGAATCATCTATTCCGTTTTCGGGCAGCTATATATCACAATGCCATTAAGTCTTCTGATGCTTATCTCCTACTCTTATCAATATAATCCGGTGGGTGCAGGGTATGACTGGGTTCCTATTTTGGCTCTGTTCGTGTTTATCTGGGTAAACGATACCGCTGCCTACTTCATCGGCTCTCTCATCGGAAAACATAAACTGATAGAACATATTTCTCCAAAAAAATCGGTTGAGGGATTCGTTGCCGGCATCATCTTCACAATGCTGGCCTCACTGATTTTTGCGAGGCTCTTTCCTGAGTTCTCAACACTATTCTGGATGGGGTTTGCAGCTGTCGTGTCGCTTTTCGGCACTCTCGGCGATCTGTTTGAATCGCTCATCAAGCGCACCTGCACAGTGAAAGATACAGGACACCTTATACCCGGTCACGGAGGCATCCTCGATCGTATAGACAGTCTGCTGGTGGCTGTCCCGGCAGCTTATCTCTATCTGATACTTTTTCTGTTCCTTTAATGTTTTTTTCTTCCTCTTTTTCACGAACAAAAACCAAACGATAAGCGTTTGATGCATATGAGATTGAAAATATATCTATTTTCCCTGATGATTAAATAATTTTAATCACTCATAATTTTAAATATCATCACAATGATTAATAAACAAATTGGAACAAACGCGGGCATCATCTGGAATCTATTGAACGACTACCAGAAGTGGAACATCTCACAACTGCATGAAGCATCCGGTTTGTCGGAACAGGAGATTTACACAGCTATAGGATGGTTATCAAGAGAAAATAAGATCGAAATCGAGAAAACGCCAAATGGGGACGAGTACTTCTATCTTGTCATCGAATATTACTTCTGATATTTATTCTTCTGCTTAACAATTTAAAGAGGGAGTAGCACATCGTGTTACACCCTCTTTAATGATAGATACATCTCTGAGATGCATCGCAGTGAAATATGATCGAAGATTCACCTCAATTACATCACACCTCTTTCCCGCAATCGTTGCTGCCATCGCCACGCTGAAGCCATGGTATCCTCTATGGTTTCATTCGCAGTCCAGCCCAGCACACTATTCGCTTTATCGGGTTGTGCCCATATCTGTTCGATATCTCCTTCCCTGCGCCCTACGATCTTATAAGCCAGTGATTCTTCCGATACTTTCTCAAAGATGTTAATCAGTTCCAGCACCGACAATCCGGTACCGGTGCCCAGGTTGAAGATCTCAACCTTGTCATCGGACTTTTCCTCAAGCATCCGCTCAATGGCAATCACATGTGCTTTAGCCAGATCGACTACATTGATGAAATCGCGAATACAAGAGCCGTCAGGTGTATTGTAATCATTCCCGAAGACACTCATCTGCTTACGGATACCCATTCCTGTCTGTGTGATGTAGGGTACCAGATTTTGCGGTACACCCAGTGGCAGTTCTCCAATCTCGGCAGATGGATGTGCGCCGATAGGATTAAAATAGCGAAGGATAATACTCCTGACCGGTGCGCCGGAATGAATGAAATCCTGGATAATCTCCTCGTTGATCTGTTTGGTGTTGCCATAGGGAGAGGCTGCCGGCTTGATCGGCGCGTTCTCATTGATGGGATTCATGTCGGGCTCGCCGTAGACAGTGCATGATGAGGAGAAGACGATCCCCTTCACCTTGTTTTCGGGCATCAGCTCCAGCAGGTTGATAAGTGACACGAGGTTATTACGGTAGTACATCAAAGGTTTCTGTACCGACTCACCCACTGCCTTGCTTGCAGCAAAATGGATGATTCCATCGAAGGTGTACTTTTTGAACAATGCCTTCAGTGCATTCAGATCGGTACAGTCGATCTTGTCGAAAAGGGGCCTCTTTCCGGTAATACGTGTGATACCTTCAAGCACGTCGGCATTGGAATTGGAAAGGTTATCGATAATGACTACCTCGTAACCGGCTTGTTGCAGTTCAACTACGGTATGAGAACCTATATATCCGGCCCCCCCCGTCACAAGAATTTTTTTTGTCATATAAATAGTTTAATTTTCTTTGTTCATACCTCTTTCACAAAAATACGAAATAAATTAGGAATAGCAGTACGTAACGACGGTAAAAGAGTGTACTTTTGCAGGAAAAAAGAATGGATATTTCGACATTACGGATGAAAGTGGCACTGAGAAAACCTACATGGGAGAAGTGGTTCACGAAGAATAAACAACGACTGATAAAGATGGACAGGGAGATACAACTGTTGCACAATGAAGTGGTGGCTGAAACCGATTGTCTTGACTGCGGTAACTGCTGCCGGTCACTGGGCCCGAGGATCATAACCAAAGATATAGACCTGATGGCAAGAGCATTACGCGTGAAGCCGGCAGTAATCATAGACCGCTATCTGCACAGCGATGAAGATGGTGACATGGTTTTTCGTACCATGCCTTGCCCTTTTCTGGGAGAAGACAATTACTGTTCTATTTATGAGAGCAGACCAAGGGCATGTCGCGACTATCCCCATACCGACCGTAAGAAATTCTATCAGATCTACTCCCTCTCGGTGAAGAATGCGGAGACTTGCCCCATTGTCTTTAAGGTGCTGGAGAAGTTAACATCCGAAATGTAATCGAATTTAAATAAAATAGAGATAGGATGAAAATAAAGGATGAAATAATGGGGTACTGACAATCTGAACTTTAATTGTATTTAAAATAATTTTACTATTTTTGTCTTTAATGAGCCAAACTACTCTTTTTTAAATGTAATGGATTACAGTGTAAAAATATATTATTGCAAAGAAGAGCTACCTCCATTGGAAGAGACAAACTTTTTCCATTACGCCTCATCGTTCGACTGGTACTGTGATATTTCCACCTATACCCCTTTCATGGTCGTTGCATTCGGAAATGAAAAGCCTGTGGCTGCCATGTTTGCGATAATCTCGCGAAAAAACCGTTTTCTCAGCAGCTCACTCTTCAAACGTTGTATCATTTCGCAACAGCCTGCGTTCTTCACGAAAGATGCTCCTAAGATAGAACTGTTCGGCATACTGATAACCCATTTGGTAAATGAAGTGCGAAATAAAGTTTTCCTTGTGCGTTACGAGAACCTGGGAAATGCGATCTTCGGCTATAAAGGTTTTCGTGAAAACAATTTCTACTCCGTGAAGTGGGTCAATATTCGGAATTCACTGCAGCGCAAACGTAAAATTTGGAATCAGCTCTCTGCATCGAGGAAGAACCAGGTAAATAAAGCACTTAAGAAAGGTGTCATGATGGAAGAATTGACCTTTGAAGATAAACTGCCTGAAATATATAAGCTGATTCAGGATACCAACAATAAAAAATTATCGCGCCGTTTTCCCCCTTACCAGTATTTTGAGAATTTCTTCCACCATTATGTTCAAAAAGGAAAGGGGAAGATAATGCTTACCCGCTATCAGGGCAAAATAATCGGAGGTATTATCCTGGGCTTCGAAAGAAAAACTATCGTCTACTGCCTTTACTACTGGGGTAAAACAAAACGCTACTCCACTCTTTTCCCGACAATTTTCACCATATACACGGCAATGAACAAGTCAGAAGAGAATGGTTTTCACTATTTCGACTTTATGGATGTGGGGTTCCTGAATAAGAATGCAGGAAGATCACGTTTTCTGCTTCAGTTCGGAGGGAAACAGAGAGCTACAAGACGTTGGTACAGATTCAACTGGGGCTTATTGAACTTCTTTGCCAACAGGATCTATGACTAAACAGACAGAATACCCAAAAAATTGCAAACAAACGCAAACAGAGACCCATTCTCAAGCGATATCAGGCGTGATAATACTAAATTAATTTAAAAAGAAAAGATTTAACAGGAAATAATTTGGAGATATGACACGCAGCAGTTATCTTTGCAACGTGTTTTTCATGGTATTAGATTTAAGGTTAACAATGAAGATTGGTTGTCGTGAGACAACCATTCCTTTTTTATAGAGGTCTCATTCCACAGTACCACACACACTCACCACCACTAATGATTATTTACATAATCAATCGCTGCTGACAGAATCTCATCTTTTCCCGCTTTAATGGATTCCATTGTAGGATAAGCTTCTATATCCGGAATAATGCCTTTTCGCTGTAATTCAGTTCCGTCAAGTGAAAAGAGTCCAAAATTGGAAAAGGCGGCTCTTGTCCTGTTCTTACCCGGAAGAGGTATCCATGTAATCCTTCCCAATGCGCCTGATGTCGGCCGGCCGATCAGGATCGCATGAAAATTGATTCGGCCCTCCCAGGCTATTGTCTCTAAAGCGCTTTGAGAAGATTCATTAACCAAATAAACAATTTTCCCCTTAAAACAGGGATATTCCAAATCATCCGGACCGGTCGTTGTTATTCCACTCCGGCAAAATGCACCATCAAACCTTTTACCTGTATTTTTTCCACAATGCTGAATGAATAATCTTCTTCGACCGATCAATCAATCCCGGGAGTTCTGCTTCCGTGAGTCCTTCGGTAGGGATCGGTTCGTGAATGACCAGTTCGAGACGACCCGGCTTGAGATGGTGGGTGTTTCTTTTTAACACATCATAGGAACCATTGATGGTGAGAGGAACGACAGGCAGTTTCAAATCATAGGCGATATGATAGGCACCCCGTTTAAATCGCCCCATTTTACCTGTCAAAGTACGTGCTCCCTCTGGGAAAATGACCATTGAAACCCCCTCGGTTATTTGCTCTTTCGCTCTTTCTATGGTGACACCTCGTGCTGCCTGACTGGAGTTATCCACAAAGACATGACCTGCTTTCTCCGATGCGTACCCCACAAAGGGTATCCTCCGCAGGCTCTGTTTCTGTATCCATTTGAGGTTTTGATTCAGGAAACCATAAACCAGAAAGATGTCAAAAGCACCCTGATGGTTGGCAACAAAAACATACGACTGACGCGGATTCAGCTTCTCATGTCCTTTTGTATTCACGCGGCAGAGTGCCAGCCAACAGGTGATTCTTGACCACCAATGAGGTGGAAAATAGCCCCAGCGTTTGCTCCCGAAAAGAGGGGCCATAATCATTACCACCAACGCTGTAATGAACGTTATCAGAACAAACAGCGGCGTGAAAATGATCCACTGGTATAAAAAACGCAGAAGATTTCTCACTATTTTTACATTCTTCAGATGAGCAATGTGCAAAAATAAAGAATTTTATATAGGCTCCTAACATAAAAGGGAGAGTTTTTCATTCACAATTCTCTTTTTTACCCACAGCGCTTCATTTTTATCTCAAATAATTTCCTTGTTTGTAGAATTTTGTGTTTATTTGCGTTACGAAATCGAAAACATAATTATATACACACATGAAAGAATTTGCAAAATACGTCGGCGTATTAGTGATGCTCATTGGAGCTGCCGTTCTGGTGATCCCTTTTTTTATGGGATTAACCAATAATACAAACCTTTTAATTGGATTGATTCTGGTGATTGAAGGATTTCTGGGTTACATCTTTGTGAACAATATGAAAAAAGGAGGTAAGACCAGTAATATCATCTGGGCTATTATTTTGTTAATCGTACCCTATTTTATTTTCTCTTATTTCAAGAAAGCGGCCTATACAGAAAAAGAAATTGCTGCTTATAACTAATTTAAAAGGTAAATTTTTCAGCACATAAGAAACCCTGAGAATATGAAGTCTCAGGGTTTCTTATGTGTTACGGGTAGCTTCTCACTTCTTCACCACATAGAGCTGGAAATTCGTAAAACGTTTTACTATTACCTCATCGCCCTGTTCAATAAAACCTTTCATTGAGATGGCGTCATAGTGCTCCCCATCCACCTTCACACGTCCCGAGGGACGCAATACGGTTGCTGCAACACCTGTTTTACCTACCATCATCATTGGCTCCATCGAAACAGATACAAATCCTTCCTGATCGGCATGCAGAGCAGCATGATTCAAGAAACCCGGTTTTCCTATCCTGCTCGAGAGATAAATAATGAGACCAACACCCATTCCCATTCCTCCCAGAACGATCATCACTGCCCGGAAAAGCTCAGCGGGCGGTAAGTTCTCGAAATTAAACCTGATATTCCCCACCAGCGCGAGCACTAAAGCTGAGAAGATAAAGACAATCCCCAGGACTCCGGGTACTCCGAAGCCGGGTACGACAAAGATCTCGAAGACAATAAATATTAGTCCCAGCACAAAGAGCAGCACCTCCCAATTCTGGGCATAGCCAGTGAGGTATAAAGGAGCGAAATAGAGAATTGCAGCTGTGATGGCGACAGCTGTGGGGAAACCAAGGCCGGGCGACTGCAACTCAAAATAGATGCCGCCAATAATAAACATGATCAATAAAGCCTGTACGACACCATTGGTTAGGAAGCCTTTGATTTTATCATAAAATGAAGGGTTGTATGTTTCCAGTATATAATCATTTTTACCCAGGTGGGTCACAATCACCTCATGAATGCTCTCTGCAATACCGTCACAATAACCCAATTCTATTGCCTGACTGGCAGTTAAGGTGAGAATCTGTGTGGAATCGGCAAAACCGGGGATAACGATTCTTTCATCCACCATCGCCTCAGCTATCAGCGGATCACGTCTCCATTTCGTGATGGTATCTCCTTCATGGACTGTCACTGTTTTACCATGACTTTCTGCCGTAGCACGCATCGTCCCTCTCATATATGACTGATATTTATCGGGTGCTGCTGCACCGGAGGCACCATTTACCACCGTGGCTGCACCAATGGAGGCACTGTTGCGCATAAAAATACTGTCGCATGCAATGGAAATTAGCGCTCCTGCAGAGGCAGCATTATTATCTATAAAGACATAAACCGGCAGCGGATAATTCAGTATTGATGTACGCATAGAGTCAGCCTCAAGCACCCCTCCACCGTAGGTGTTCATATGAAGAAGTATAGCATCTGCATTTTTCACTCTTGCTTCATGAAGGCCATTTTGCAGGTATATCCAAGTGTTGCTGCCAATATTTTCCTTGATATTTATCCGATAGATGACAGGCTTGGATTCCTGAGCCTGCACATCAAAAGAGGGAATAAGTAAAAAGAGTAAAAAAACCAGATTTAAATTTTTCATTTTTTAAGTAAGTATTTGACAACAAAGATAATTGATTTTGCAATTCTTCGACCAATTTAATCAAAAATGTGTATATTTGTAATTCAATTTATCAATATGAACACAATTTTACTGAGCATAGGATCTAACAGGTTTGCAAAGACCAATATTGACAAAGCCAAGCGAATGCTTACCCGTCTATTTCCTGGGATGATCTTCACACCACCAATACTGACAGAACCTGACGATGAGAAGTATTCATTTCTTTTTCGGAATGTGCTGGCAAAAGTGGAGACCGGGTTAATGCCTGAGGAGATCATCGAAAAGATTAAACAGACGGAACGGGCAGTAGGACGTTCACCCAGAGACAAATATCTGGGAAAAGTGATTATTGATATCGATCTGATCAAATACAATGATGAAATCCTTCGTCCCGAGGATTATCAAAGAGAGTACGTACAACAATTACTCTCAGCTTTCGACGAGACTCCATCACCGGATACAGTTTCATCCGGAAAACCAACAGAAAAGAGTTCCACTGAAGAGACTACGGTAATGGAGACTCCAAAAGATGAGAATTCCACTATTGAGACTCCCACGGTAGAGATTCCCACAGAGGATAATCCCACAGAGGAGACTCCCACAAAAGATTAGAATCTCATAAGGTGCTCCCTGGTG
>JADMKJ010000007.1:8125-13347 GCA_015478855.1 Proteiniphilum sp. | reverse complement strand
TCCCACAGAGGAGACTCCCACAAAAGATTAGAATCTCATAAGGTGCTCCCTGGTGAACACTTTCTGAAGGATGATTCACTTGGTGGATCATTTTTACACCCAAACGACCTAGTTCAGACGGTTCACCGATTTCACTCCTTTAACAGCTTTCAATTTTTTAATCAATTGCTCCAGCATCGATGTGTTAGCAAGCATCACAGTTATATTCCCCTGAAAGAGGCCGTCATTGGAGTCTATAGCGATGGAGCGCATCTGCACACCATCCTCTTTGGAGATGATGGACATCAGGTTGGCTACTATATTGATCTGATCATTTCCTATCACCCGCAGCACGATGGTATAACTGGAGGATCCAGTTGTGCCGGACCAGCGCGCTTTGAGAACACGATAGCCGAACCGGGAAAAGAGATCATGCGCGTTGGGACAGTTCACACGATGTATCTTGATACCCTGCGACGAGACGAACCCGAAGATATCATCCCCGAAAATGGGATTGCAGCATTTCGCCAGTCTATAATCTATCCCCGTCAGATCCTGATCTATCACCAGCTCATCGGAACTTTTTATTTCCGCTGCTGTGCTCTTTAATGTGAAACTTTCAGCACTCTGTGGCAAATGCGTATCCCTGCTGTCGCCCTCCCTGTTTTCCTGCTCCAGATAACGGTCTATCACCCAGTTCACATCCATCTTCTCAGAAGCGATATCCACATAGAAATCGGTCACCGTCTTATACCTGAGCTTTTTTATCAATTGCATCAGGTGCGCATCATCCACCTCAATCTTGCGGTTTTTCATCCTCCGTGAAAGAGTCTCCTTGGCAATATCCACCTGCTTGCCTGCCTCCTCTTTCAGTAGTTGTCGTATTTTCGTACGTGCTTTAGAGGTGACCACGATGTTCAGCCAGTCCTGCTTGGGTGTTTGATGCGATGATGTGTTGATCTCTACCTGATCACCGCTCTTCAGGATGTACTTGATGGGTACATTCTTTCCATTCACTCTTCCCGACATACAGGTAGCCCCCAGCTTCGTATGGATGGTAAAAGCAAAGTCAAGGATGGTTGCTCCCCTGGGTAGCTTAAAAAGATCCCCCTTGGGGGTGAAGACAAAGATCTCTTCATCATAGAGATCGAGTTTGAAATCAGTCAGCTTCTGGTTCAGGTTGGTATCTTTGTCCTCGAGCGATTCTCTGAGGGAGGTGAGCCAGCTGTCCAACGTAGACTCCTCCTTGATCCCCTTGTACTTCCAGTGTGCCGCAAGCCCACGTTCAGCAATCTCATCCATACGTTTTGTCCGTATCTGTACCTCCACCCATTTAGCGCGTTGCCCCATCACCGTGATATGGAGTGATTCGTAACCATTGCTTTTGGGGATAGAGAGCCAGTCTTTCAATCGTTTGGGATTGGGCTGGTACATGTCCGTGATAATCGAATAGACCTGCCAGCATTGCGCTTTCTCCTGATCGGCAGGGGCATCGAGTATCACCCGTATGGCAAACAGATCATAAATACCCTCAAACTCAATTTTCTGTTTTTTCAGTTTATTGTGGATGGAATGAATCGATTTCGTGCGTCCCTTGATATCGTATTTCAGACCCGTCTTATCCAAACGTTCTTTTAACGGTCCTATGAACTCCCGGATGTACTGATCGCGCGAGCGTTTGCTTTCGTTCAGCTTTTGAGCGATGAAATCGTACATTTTGCGATCAGTATATTTTAAAGAAAGATCTTCCAGTTCCGATTTGATGGTGTAAAGACCAAGTCTGTGTGCCAGTGGTGCATAGAGATAAGTAGACTCCACCGAGAGATTCAGTTGCTGTGAACTGTCTCCGGTTCTGACATCACGCATCAGTTGCAGTTGTTGTGCAATCATGATGAAAACAACCCGGATATCTTCAGCAATGGAGAGAAGAAGCTTCATATAGTTCTCCGACTCAACCGCTGTCCGTTTATCGCTGAACCTGGATATCTTCTTCAATCCTCTCAATATCACCTCCACCTCACTGCCAAACAACTTTTTTATTTCATCCAATGTATATTCATTGTTTACAACAGGGTGATAAAGAAGTACGGCACAAACGGTTGGCTGCTTCAGACCTATTTCTTCAATTGTGATCAGAGCCGTTTTCATCTCAAGAATCAATTCGTTCCTGACATACTTTTCTGCAACCTCTGCTTTCCCGATAGATTTCAACATCAACTCTTTCAACAAGGATGTTTTTTTACTATCCCAGGCTTGTCTTAAGAACAAGTAGAGCTTACGATAGAGAGAGAGAAACTCCTCGCGATCAGTGAAAGATATTTCTGTCATTTTTTGTTCTGCAGCTTTAATGAATTGCAAATTTACTATTTTCTATGTAAATTCAGAATCACGGGAGTTAAAAGTAACAATGATTCACCCTGCTTTTCACTTTGACTGTTCAAGAACTTATCGTTATATTTGCATCTTAATTTTCTCACTCCAAATCCATTGAAACAATTATGCGAAAAACGATTTTTCTTCTCTACCTCCTGATGCCACTCTTCTTAGCGGCACAGCAGAGTGAGGTATTATCACTAAACGATGGCTGGCAATTTTCTCAGTCAGATATATCGGAGGCTGATGAAGATCACGGCATATCTACATCACAATGGTATGACGCTGAAGTGCCGGGATCGGTACAGTGTGATCTGGTTCGTCTCGGCATACTCCCTGATCCTTTTTACGGTACCAACGAAGCTAAAGTACAGTGGGTGGAAGATGAAAACTGGGATTTCAAGAAAACATTCACCGTCACTGCTGCACAGCTTGAATATGACGAAGCACTGATCTGCTTTGAGGGGCTGGACACCCACGCTGATGTTTTTCTCAACGGATCACGTATACTACGCTCTGAGAACATGTTCGTGGGTCACAGGGTGCCGGTGAGGAACATGCTCACTGAGGGTGATAACGAGCTTTATATCCGCTTCTACTCGCCCATAGAGATGATGATGCCTGCCCGCGCCTCGTTCGGCTATGATTATCCTGCCGGCAACGATCACAGGGAGGAGAAGCTGAGTGTCTACAACCGCAAGGCACCCTACCACTTTGGCTGGGACTGGGGCATACGGATTGTGCAGATAGGCATATGGAAACCTGTCTCCATGCTCTTCTACAACGATGCGCTGATAGAGGATTACTATGTAAAGCAACACGCTATTACCGCTAAGCTGGCAAAGATAGAGAACCAGATAGAGGTCACATCCGTCTCAGATGCACCGTTCAGGGCAACCCTCACTGTGGAGTACAACACCGGGGGAGGTAACAGCAGGACGGAACAACAGCAGGTAGTGATCACAAAAGGGATGAACAGGCTCTCACTTCCGATGGAGATTGCCGATCCACTATTGTGGATGCCGGTGGACTGGGGAGAACAGCACCTCTACGACTTCACCGCGCGGCTGATGGCCGGTGAAAAGGTGATAGCCGAAAAAAAGGTGAGAACGGGACTGCGCACCATACGCCATATCACCGAAGAGGATGAACATGGCAGGTCGTTCTACTTCGAGGTGAACGGCATCCCCATCTTCGCCAAGGGATCGAACTACATCCCGGGTGAGATCTTCACCTCACAGCAGGATGATGCATTCTACAAAAAAATATTCGATCATATCTCCGGTGCCAACATGAATATGGTACGTGTCTGGGGAGGCGGCATCTATGAGAACGAAGCGTTCTACCGCGAGGCCGACGAGAGGGGAATCCTGGTATGGCAGGACTTCATCTTCGGCTGCACACCCTACCCTTCTGATGATACCTTCCTCGCCAGCGTGAGAGAAGAGGCCATCTACAACATCAAACGACTGCGCAATCACGCCTCGCTGGCCTACTGGAACGGCAACAACGAGGTGCTGGAAGGTCTGAACTACTGGGGCTGGGACAAGCAGTACCCGAAGGAGGTGATGGATGCATGGTTCAGGGGCTATGACAAGACCTTCAGGGAGCTGCTCCCCTCACTGGTGAGGGAGTATGACGGCACACGCGACTACACGCACGGTTCACCCGATGTGGGCAACTGGGGGAGAGTCGACCTGTTCAATGTCGGTGATGTGCACGACTGGGGATTATGGTACGGAGAGCTGCCCTTCGAGGCGATGGCCGACAGGCTGCCCCGCTTCGCGAGTGAGTTCGGCTTCCAGTCGTTCCCCGAGATGAAGACCATCCGCACTTTCGCAACGCCCGACCAGTGGGATCTGGAGAGTGAAGTGATGAAAGTGCATCAGAAAGCATCTACCGGCAACTCACTGATCAAGAAATATATGGATATGTATTACCATGAACCGGATAATTTCGAGGATTTCGTTTACCTGGGACTGGTGATGCAGGGCAATGGTATGGAGGAGTCGGTGGAGGCGATGCGCCGTGGAAGGCCCTACTGCATGGGGGCACTCTACTGGCAGATCAACGACAGCTGGCCGGTGGTCTCCTGGGCGAGCATCGACTACTACGACAACTGGAAGGCGCAGCACTACCGCATGAGAGATGTCTTCGCCCCGCTGGCACTGGGTGTGGAGATGAAAGATGATCAGCTGAATTATTACACCATGTCCGACTATCTTCACGACAGCAACGATCTCCTACTCACGCTACAGGTGATCGATTTCACGAAGGGAAAACGGAAGGAGTTCACTCAAAAGCTGAACGCCAAAGCCAATACAAGCAAGATAGTGTCACAGTTCAACCTGTCCGACCTAGTGACCCAAGCAGAGAAATCACACACCCTGATCCATGCATTTCTCACCGACAGCAAAGGAAAGATCATTTCCACGAAGGATCACTTCTTCTACTGGCCCAACAAGCTGGATCTGCCCATGACAGAGGTGAAAACCAAGGTGAACTATGCCGACGGGAAGTACACGGTGACGCTCACCAGTAAAAAGCTGGCAAAAGATGTTTTCATCGAGATCCCTATACAGGGAGCACAGTTGAGTGATAACTTCATCGACCTGCTGCCGGGAGAGAAAAGAACCATCGTGATCACCTCACCCCTGCTGAAGGCGGCCGACAAGACACCTGTCACGGTGAAGCATATCAGAGAAACCTATTGAGAATGAAATAACATGTGATTGAGAGCAGGTGAGGATGTGCCGGTAGTTAAATCCTTATCCGGCAGCAGCAAACAGACGAATGATGGTGAAAAGAGAAGCGCTTTCCGTATTATTGGTAGTGTCGGTAACCTCGTTTATGGGTACCTTTCTTATCTC
>JADMKJ010000007.1:0-8025 GCA_015478855.1 Proteiniphilum sp. | reverse complement strand
GCGGGCCGCTTTATACAGGGTGCCGGTGCTGCCTTCACCGGCACCACAGGGCAGGCTATCCTGGTGGCCTCCTTCCCGGCCGAGAAGAGAGGACAGGTTCTCGGTATATCAGTATCGTCAGTGTATGCAGGGCTTGCATTGGGACCGCTTGCCGGCGGCATCCTCACCATTCATGCGGGCTGGCGTTCGCTTTTCCTTATTGCAGCTATCTTTGGACTGATCACCTTCCTGATCTCGATACGCTTTCTGAAGAGTAGAGGCAAGAGCAGTCGCCCCGCCGGCAACGGTGATCATCTGGGCACCATCCTGTTTATGGCAGGACTCACGACGCTGGTTTTCGGATCGTCCCTTATTCCCGGCAGCGAAGGCTGGATCTTGATGGGGGTGGCATTCCTCCTCTTGCTCCTTTTTCTGCGGGTTGAGAGCAACACCTCCCACCCGCTGCTCGACATCCGCCTCTTTACCCGTAACAGGCTATTCACCTACTCAAGCCTCTCCGCACTTATCAACTACACTGCTACCTTTGCCATCATCTTTTTCCTGAGCCTTTACCTCCAGAAAATACAGGGTCTCTCACCCCGTGATGCGGGAGCAGTGATCGTCGCCCAACCGCTGATGATGGCACTCTTCTCACCCGTGGTGGGCAGGCTCTCCGACAGGATCCAACCACGCTACTTCGCCACCGTGGGCATGGCCATCTGTTCATCGGGTCTGGCCATGCTGGCATTTCTTACACCCTCCACCTCCATCGGGTGGATCATCGCCATCCTTGTGTGGGTGGGTATCGGTTTTGCTCTCTTCTCCTCACCCAATATGAACACTATCATGAGTTCGGTGAAGCCGCCGCAATACGGGCAAGCATCAGGCATCGCAGCTTCGATGCGCGTTTTCGGCCAGATTATCAGCATGAGCATCATCACCTTCCTCTTCACCATCAACTTTGAAAATTCGTCGATAGAGGCCGTACCCGACCCTGTTTTTATGAATGTGATGCAATGGGGTTTTCTGCTATTCACCCTCATTGGCGTGCCAGGCATTTACTTTTCCTTTAACCGTGGCAATAGGATGGAAAGGAAGAAGCATACGGGATCACCATAAAGGATTACCTGCCAAATACCCCTAAAAGGGGGTATTTCCCATTCTTCGAACTGAGTATCTTTGATGATGAAATAGATATAGTGCTGTGACCTGTAAAACCTAACCCTGATAAGCACATGATGAACCTAAAAAACTGGATAAGCCTGAAGAAGATCATTTCAATAAGCCGAGTGCTTGCCGGGTGCATTCTTTCAGTAAGCAGCTATGGACAGAATGTGGATAGCCTTGAACAACAGTTGTACCGCAACAATCTTCCCACGGAAACGTTCCTCCGGCTATGCGATGAATTGAGCTGGAGCTTGCTGGAGGATGACTTTGAAAGATCAAAAAAGTACGCTACCATGGGGATAGAGAAAGCCCGATCAGGGAAAAACCCGTCCATGGAAGCCAAGCTCTACCGCAACTTGGGCGTGGCCTACTACATGAACAGTCAGATGGACTCGGCACAACTCATGTTGCAGATCTCGCTTGAGAAAGCACTCACACTGAAGGATGAAGAGCTGGAAGCCCGTGTCTATGGCGCCATCGGAAACATCCATAATGTGACGGGTAATTACCACGAGGCGCTCACCTTTTACCTGAAAGCACTTGCCATGTTTGAACTGCAGGAGAACGAGGAGAGGGTGCGATCGTTGCTTGGGAACATTGGCACGTTGTATTATAGCCTGTTGAACCTCAACCAGGCAGAAAAATATTTCCTACAACTCGAGAAGGAGAGCCTGAAGGTCGACGACAGGTATAATTTAGGTCGCGCCTACGACGGACTGAGCGGGATAGCGCTTAAACGCAATGATTTTGACACTTCACTCCGCTATTCCGTAACAGCCGCTGAGATCTTTCACGAGAGCAACCAGAAATCAGCCGAGGCCATCGCCCTCCAGGGCATAGCCATGGTCTACTATACACACCACAAGGATTATGACAAGGCCAGGGAATATGCACTGCAAGCGTTGGCGCTGACGAAGGAGATAGGCTATCAGTCGTACATTGCAGGGTCGCTGAATATCCTGTCGAACATTTATTACAATGAAAAGGAGTATGAGAAGTGCGTTGAAGCAGCCCGGGAGGCCATCAAGGCAGATACCACCGATACCAATGTCACCTCAAACTTATATGCCAACATGGTGCGTGCAGGCATCTATCTGAATCACACAGACGAAACACTCCTCTATTTTGATAAATACCGTGCATTGATCGACGATCGTTCGACGAGAGAATTTGAGCTGTCGATGGCTGAACTGGAAAAAAAATATCTGTCTGAAAAGAAGGAACTCCGCATATCCACGCTCGAAAAAGAAAGAAAGCTGTATGGGATCATTTTATCCACAGCCGTTTTCATCCTGTTGTTATTGCTCATTATCCTCTTTTTGCGGCAGGTATCCATACGCAACAAAAAGAAATTGGCCGAACAGAAAGTCATTCAACTAATGCAGGAAAAGCAGATTGTAGCCACCCAGGCTGTGCTGGAGGGTGAAACTGCCGAACGATCACGACTGGCGCGTGACCTGCACGATGGTTTAGGAGGAATGCTCTCGGCCGTAAAATTAAATCTGTATGATATGAAACAAGATGTGATCGTGGAAGCGGAAGATGTGCTCCGCTTTAACAGAGTAATGGAGATGCTCGATAAATCCATGCAGGAACTGCGTCGTGTGGCACACAACATGATGCCTGAATCCCTATCACGGTATGGATTGAAAGTGGCCCTGGAGGATTTTTGCCGCAGCTTCTCCAACATTAGCTTCCATTTCTTCGGTGATGAGCAGAGAATCAACCAGAAAATTGAAAATACTTTGTACCGTTCCGTCTTCGAGTTGATCAATAATGCTGTAAAACATGCACAGGCGGAACATATCAACGTGCAGGTTATACAACAGGCCGACAGGATCTCCACCACGGTACAGGACAACGGCAACGGTTTCGATATTCAAAGAACTACCCAAGGAGCAGGTCTTCAAAACGTAAGGAACCGCATCAATTCAGTGGGTGGCACTGTGGAGATACATTCAGTGAAAGAGCAGGGAACAGAGATAACCATAGAAATAAATCTTAATCATGACAGCAAATGATAAAATCGGCGTTCTTATTGTGGATGACCACCGGATATTGGTGGAGGGACTGAAACGACTCTTTGTAAATTCGGAGACCATTCAGGTGATCGGAGTTGCTTATTCCGGGAAAGAATGCCTGTATGCCATATCAAAAAATATTCCCGATGTGATCCTGCTTGATATCAGTCTACCGGATATCAGTGGCATCGACCTTTGTAAAGAGATCAAGGACCAATATCCACAAATAAAAATTGTTGCTTTATCCAGTTTCAACGAATACGCCATTGTTCGTCAGATGTTGGAGAACGGTGCCTCGGGGTACGTGGTAAAAAATGCCATGCCCGAAGAGATTATCATGAGCGTGGAGATGGTGAGGTCTAACGAAACATTCCTTTGTGAAGATATCGATCTTCTGATGCGAAATCGATGCCATAATCCCGTATGGCTTACCCCGCGGGAGAAGGAATTGCTTCGCCACATCGTGGATGGATATACCAACCCGGAGATCGCGGAGAAAATGTATCTGGGCGTGGAGACCATCAACAGCTACCGCAAGAATCTTCTGATCAAGATGGGTGCCAGAAATACAGCCCTGCTGGTCCGCATGGCACTCGAACAAAAACTCGTTTAACAGGAAGATACAATATTCTCATCTATTCCATAAATGGCAGAGATGGCTTTGTAAAACCGGCATTCGAATCGATGGAAGGTCCCCCTTCAATAGCATACCTCCCGCTTATCTCAGACTCCAGAAGGCCACCTACCCCTGCTTTGACCGAACTTGTGAACGCTACATCTTTGATGGCATTTCCTTTGCCAATTGTCATCTCAACACCCAACGAAGCTTCCCCACTCAGCATGCCCTTTCCAAATTGAGTCCTGGCTCCGATACCACCCCATACTTTGGTTTCTTTCGTAACAAAATCACGGTTCACAGACCAGAGAAATCCTTCTCCACCCGAAATTTTTACGTGCGTACAACTAAGCTCGAGGGACAATGCCCCCATACCGCCTTTTATACCATCAGTACCCAATGGACAGGGTGCGGAACGTTTATCGGGTAAACTCTCGTCCTCCACAGAGCCTCCCTGAGATATTGATTCAGGGGCCTTATTACATTCTATTTTACTGTACTGCGCCGCGGTTTGTGCTAGCAACGCTCCAAAATTGGCAACAATCTGATGATGCGACAAAGCAATCAACTCCCTTTGTGTATTGTACAGTTGATTGTATTCAGGTTGATATATGCGCGCCAGAACAGGGTCTGTGTAAGCGTAATAATCCTGTATATCTTCCTTGATTCCACGTGCCATCTCCGGATAATACTTCCCTCCCATCTCATAAGATATATCCAATAGCTGCTTGTTAAGCACACACACTTTCGAAAAGTCCCCCGTTTTGTAGGCTTTTTCAGTTTCCGGAATCAATCTTTTCATGATTGTTTCGGATTCTTTTTTTAATCTCTCGTTATGTGTATCTGCTTTATTTAATGCTTTTCTAAACCGGCTGTTTTCTCCAAACACCTGATCAGCAATATCATCCAAAAGCATTTTTTCTCTTGCAAAATCACGAGGAATCACCACATAACCTTCTCCTTTTCTTGAAAACTCCTCTTCTCTCTTATTGACTTGTCGTAGCTCCCGCATATATTGTTTACCCAAAGCGGTTAGATTCATTTCCAGTGATGCTTTATGAGATGTCATCACTTCTGCATACGCGGCCATGCCTTCCATGCTCTCGGATGTGGGGAGGTCAGGAACAGTAAGCCCTTCTGGTGTACTCTTCTGGTCTGAGAGTGGCTTTTCTGACGATGAAGGGTTCTTTGGCTTGGATTGCTTGTAGGCTGCCATTCCTACCTCAGACTGCTGATCCTTCAGTGCTTTACGCAAGTAAATCCTTGCCTGGGCATAATTTTCTTCTTCTTCGGCAATAAGACCCAACCCCAGATAGGGAGATGTCATTTCCTCCGCAACCAAAAGCGCCTTTTTGAACTGCAAGGTTGCATGCTCGTTACTTCCCAGTTCCCGATAAGCCCAACCCAGGTTGACAAGTATCAACCCAATATCTGGTCTGAGCTTTTCTGCATACAGCAGCACCTGAAGCGCTTTGGTATGATCACCAGCCTGCAACAACGCTGCACCCAGGTTATTGATGGTAAGTATGTCCTTTGGATTCTTAAGTGCACTCCATGCGATGCAATAAACAGAGGCAGATGCTGCACCCTGTATCATCATGCCTGCTCCCATATCGGCTCCGTCGGTCTCTTTTTCGGCCGATGTCAGCGCATGTTCAAGCAATGGAAGCGATGCCCCCACCTCATCTCCGTATGTTTTCAGCACTGATTTGCAAAGTTTGAGAAAGGTAGCTTCTGTTAGCAAGGGAGGTTCCTTAAAAGGAGCTGTAGGTGTCATGACAGGCTTTTTGACAGACGTCTTTGGCAGGTTCATTTCTCGGGTTGTCCTCTCCAAATCGGCTTCCCATTGTTTGAGAAGAGTTTTTTCCGATTCAGTAAGTTCCTCTCCGGCATACCGTTTCTGTAATATATCTGTCATGTTGTTGTCTTGCGCCTGAAGGGCAAGAGAACATAATAAAAGACAGAAAATAAGATATCTGGGCATAATGACCGTTATATTATGGCGTTTTATTTAAAATCATTCTATTCATCCTCTGTACTGCATCGAAGGGATCCATTTCTCCCTCGGCCTCAGCGTTATAAGAATAAGCTCTCAGCATTGATTGATAGAGATCTCTAAGGGCTGTCAAACCGACTGATCCCGATGAAATTCGGTATCCATCAACGATGTAATTATCTAATTTATCCACAATGGGAGCCAATTTCTCATACTCCTGCAGCATCTTTTGAAGATTTTTCCTGTTCCTCTCATCCAACTCTTTGTAGAACTTTAACCGGTTGTGATAGATTTGTTGTTCTAATTGTTTTTTTCTTTGCTGATGTCCAGCCACAGCGGGTTTGCTTCTGAGATCTTCCAACTCATAGTTTAGAGGTTCGTTCAATTTCATCAGTGAATCAGTACCCTCTTGCATCTGGTGCAAAATATCCATTTCAGTCTCAGAAAGAGGCATAGTGATCGCTCCATACTGATCATAAATTTTCTCCCACTCTTTTTGAGCAGCATCAAACTTATTCAGTTTCTCCAGATCAAAAGGAACTGGCATATTGTCTCTTATTCTTTGTTTCTCTTTCTCTGCTCTTTCACAATCATATAGCAGTTCGTTAATGATCTCCAGTTTCTCCTTGTAACGCTCAATTTCTATTGGACTGGCGGTAAGTGTATTATCCGGAATCGATGGAAAACTACGTAATATGCGCAAATAGTTGTAATCCGGGTTGCTCTGCATCAACGGAGTGCCATTGACCGCTGTCATCTCATCTCTCATAGACAGATCACTGTTCTGTTTTCCATAGCTGTGCATCATACACAGGATTGCAATAATGATAAAATTGATCTTTTTCATATGATTCATGTTTTTTCAGTTACTTGTCTCCTTTCCTACCCCTCCGAATGATATCTTCGTTCTTGGGGAAGAAACCATGCCTATATCGCTTGAAAATCCAATAGATTTACTCACAGAAACGGGTCCCATTCCTACTTTGGCACCTACCTCCGATTTAACCGCCCATCCCGTGAAATCGCCCGCCTCATTGAATTTGAGCGATATGCCTTCCTTGGCGGTGGCACTTACGCCACCAACACCGGCTTTGACACCTACCAGGACCGTAATTTCGGTATCTCCATTCTTAAAGTTACGTTTTAACGATCCTCCAATACCTTGTAAATATTCAATTTCCCAGGTATCACAGGTAATACTAAATCCTATTGCTCCTGCATTTAAAACGAACTTGTCAATTTTTTTGAGCGGGCAATCATCCACCTCTTTCTCGGGCATCTCAATCTTTTTTACCGGAGAATTTTTGTATTGATTCAGGTCTTCATCCTTGGTCACGATGGGGGCGAAATAATCGGCCAACGCATAGCCCGTCGGTAATGAAGAAAAATCAGTTGCGATGGGTAACAGACTGATATTGACAGTTAACTCCCGAATGTCATTGAAATAATTTACAGCATCCTGATCATACATATCACCAGCCACCTGGTAAGCTACATTCCAATATTCATAAAGCAATATCTTTAAGCCCCGATAGGTCTCCAATGTCATATCCCTCCATTGAATAAAATGGTCATCAGCAAGGGCAGAGGCACGCTTGTTGATATCCTTGGCGAGTCGTTTGGAATTGTAGGCATCATTCTCCAGCACGTACTTCATCATCTGTTTGTATTCACCACTTTCCTTTAAATTATGCAGTTCTTTCTGAAATATCTCATCTGCCATTTTTCTTCTCGCTGAATTTTTATTGTATTCCTGCTCTATTTTTTGGGTGTAATAATCATTTACCAGCTCCAACATAAATAATTTCTGTCCATAGGAGGGCATCAACTCGACACTTTCAATACTCTCCATTTCAGAAGAATCGTCTTCCGATAAATCATTGTCTTCATCGTCACCGTCTCCATCATCTTCCTCATCCGGGTATGAGTCAGTCTCATAATCATCAAGGGCTTCCTCCAACTCGTCGGCATGGTAGGTGGCAGCAAATTGCAATCCCCCTGCCATGCTCTTCTCCATCACATCCTGTGAAAACTCTACCAGATTGGGTAATGAAAATATAAACGCTTCCCTGCTGACCCATTTCGGAAAAACCGGCAGTTTCAACTGATCATCCTGCGACTTCTCCTGCTCACCTTGATCCTCACCTTGTTGATCTTCTTCCCAGAAAGGAGCATCAACATGCCCTCCACCTTTTACGGCCTCCCTAAATCCCTTCCGCATGGAAGCTGAAAAGCCCAGTTTGCCC
>JADMKJ010000006.1 GCA_015478855.1 Proteiniphilum sp. | reverse complement strand
TATTTTATCCGACGGCCACCGGATTTAAATATGATCACGATGTGACCAATACCACCACTCTTTTTAATATTCTGGAGGGATATGAAGTTCATTTTGTGACTGGTCATACACACCAGATGTTCAACGTAACACCTAACTCCGCGATCACTGGCAACCATAACTTTTATGAACATAATTCAGGCGCTGTCTGCGCTTCCTGGTGGTGGTCGGGCCATCTCACCCCCGGCGTTCATATCAGCCCCGATGGAACCCCGGGTGGATATGTCATCTGGGATGTGTCAGGAACCAACTTAAAGTGGAAATACAAAGCTACCGGATGGCCTGAAGATTATCAGTTCCGGAGTTACGATCTGAATGAAGTACACTTCTCGATGGCCGACGTGCCCTTGATGCCCTCTACTACGCCGGATGCAACCAGGAAAGTGTATCAGCAATATGTTGACGCCTACCCGGCGAGCAACAACAACGAGGTGCTGCTCAATATCTGGAACTGGAATGCAAACTGGACACTGAATGTGATGGATGAAGATGGCAACAGTCTGACAGCTGAAGCAGTATGGGCCTTTGACCCACTCCACATAGCTGCACTTTCAGTGAAAAGATTTAATAATGCCAATCTCACCTCAACACCCTCGTTCGTGACGAGTAAGTTTACCCATTTCTTCAGGGTGAAAGCACATGATGCGGATGCCGATCTGGTAATAACCGTGAAAGATGAATTCGGGAACACCTGGAGTGAGAACATGGAGCGACCGAAAGAATTCTCAATAGATGCGTATAAATGAAAATAAATATGTTGACTAAAATAAATATTTCTAATTTTAAAACATTGATTTTATGAGAGAATGTAGACTATTTGTCCTATTGCTACTTCTGATAGTTGGAGGAGGGATATCCTTATCAGCTCAGAATAGAGTAATCTCCGGGAAGGTCTTTGACGCAGAACAGGAACCCATGGTGGGAGTAACTGTTCAGCTCGAGGGTACGTCAAGGGGCACAATTACCTCCGAAGATGGTAGCTTCGCTTTTGAAGTTCCATCAGGTGAAACTATACTGAATGTTTCATTTGTGGGTTACATTACCCAGAATGTGAAGATTTCGGCTAACCAGACGGATATCACCATATATATGGTGGAAGATGCCGTCCTACTTGAGGAAGCGGTTGTTGTGGGCTACGGCACACAGAAACGCGTCAATCTTACAGGTTCTGTATCGGTTGTAGGGGGTAAAGAGCTCGAGAACCGCGTGGCGCACTCTGTCACCCATATGCTACAGGGAGCCGTCCCGGGCCTTAACGTCACAACCTCATCAGGAAGACCCGGCAGTACGCCTGCTATCAATGTGCGTGGTGTAACCTCCATCAATGGAGCCTCACCGCTCGTGTTGATCGATGGTGCTGTAGGTGATCTCAATCGTGTCAATGCAAACGATGTGGAATCAATCTCAGTGATCAAGGATGCTGCTGCTGCTGCCGTTTATGGAGCACGCGCTGCGTTTGGCGTCATTCTCGTTACCACCAAATCCGGTTCAGCCATTGACGGTAAAGCCATGGTGCGTTATAGTAGCCGTATTGGATGGGAAGAATCAACCACATCGACCGATTACGAAAATAGAGGTTACTGGTCCGTCTATACAGTCAACAAGTTCTGGAATGCAGATTCAGGAACGTTATACTTCAATTATACCGATCAGGACATGCAACAACTCCTGGCTCGTGTAAACGATAAGACGGAGCATCCCGACCGACCGTGGGTTGTGGAGGATGTGAGAAATGGTAGAAACCAATGGGTTTACTATGGCAACAATGACTGGTGGGACATGATGTACCGGGCAAAACGTCCGGTGCAAAAGCACAGTGTATCACTCAATGGAGGATCAAAAGATGTGAAGTATCTTGTTTCCGGAGCGTATGACAAACAGGAAGGCATACAGAGGCAACAACCCGATATTTTTGAAAAATACAATCTCCGTTCAAAGATTGACTTCAACATTAACAAGTGGGCTACGCTGTCAAACAATTCATCTTTCTATACATCGAAATATACCTCATTGGGAGATGGCAGTGTGGATAACACCATTGGTTACAGCGCAAGACACGCTCTGGCCAACATACCCATGAAGAATCCTGACGATTCGTGGGTATATGGTACACCATACAGTAGTTATAAGGTAGCTAACGGGCGTCATATCATGCTTGGCGAAGGTTCACACCGTCTTGCGAACATCGCCACCGATTTCTCCAACACCAGCCGTCTTACCATCACTCCGATGAAAGTACTGAGCGTTACGGCAGATTTTACGTACCGATTGTACCAGACACGCAACGTGAGTCGTTCCAATCCCTTGCCCTACAGGGAGTATCCGGATGCTGCCATGGCCTATTATAGTACCGGCGCAGGCGATAACAGGCTGGATGAATACGTGAATACCCGTAACTATTATTCAACCAATATTTTCGCCACTTACAACGACACATTCAACGATGTGCACAACCTGAAAGGAGTGGTAGGACTCAATTATGAGACATTAAAACTGAAAAATCTTTCTGCCTGGGGTAGAAATCTCGCATCTGCAGAGTTAGACGACCTGGATCTGGTAGGGCAGGATGCGGAAGGCAATACCCTCACCGGTGTGGGTGGCGGTCAGAATGAATATGCACTGATGGGATATTTTGGTCGTATCAATTATGATTATGATGGGCGCTATCTCTTTGAAGTAAGCGGTCGTTACGATGGTACTTCCCGTTTTGCCGCCGGCCATCGCTGGGGTTGGTTCCCCTCCATGTCAGCAGGATGGAGAATATCTGAGGAGGCATTCTTCGAGCCTGCACGGGAGTATGTGGACAATCTCAAGCTGAGAGGCTCCTACGGTAGCCTGGGCAACCAGAACGTCTCTTCCTACTATGCCTATCTGAGGCTTATATCACTCAATGATTTTGCCGGTTATACATTCGGTGATGGATCAGCAATGGGTAAATACTCTACGATAGGGGCACCTGTAGCATCTGATCTTACATGGGAAACCTCCAAGCAGTGGAACGTGGGTCTTGATGTGACCTTCCTGAACAACCGGCTCAATTTTGTCGGCGATGCATATATCCGTGATACTGAAGATATGTTGACCGATGGGATCGCTCTACCGGGTGTGTATGGAGCTTCTCCCCCCAAAATGAATACTGCTGACCTGCGCACCAAAGGATATGAGTTTTCCATCAACTGGAGAGATCAGGTAATGCTGGCCAGCAAACCTTTGGAATATGGTTTTGGATTCAATATCAGTGATTACAGCAGTGTGATTACCAAATATGACAATCCGGAAAAATCATTCGCTAAAGCTTATTATGAAGGAATGAGAATCGGGGAGATATGGGGCTTTGAAACCGATGGTCTTTTTCAAAGCAGAGAAGAAGCGCAGGCTTATGCACAAGAAGTGGATCTGAGCTATATCAACAACCGTATTACCGGGGGCTGGCAGGGTGGCGACCTCAAATTTCGCGACACCGATGGCAATAATATACTGGGTATTGGCAGCAATACGGTTGATGATCCCGGAGATCGTAAGATCCTGGGGAACTCACTTCCCAGCCTTTCTTATGGGTTCAATGCAAATGTCAGATGGCAAGGTATCGACATAGCGGCTTTCTTCCAGGGTACAGGCAATCATCATTGGTATCCCCACGGACAGATGATGAATTTCTGGGGACCCTATTCCTATCCCTACCTTTCCTACATGCCGAAGAACTTCCTCGACAAGGTATGGGCAGAGGATAATCGTGACGCCTATTTCACCAGACCGATGGCTTACTCAGCTACATCAGGTCCCATGAGTAAGGTGAATGATCGTTATCTTCAGAATCTGCGATATTTGAGATTCAAAAACCTGACTGTCGGCTATACGATACCGTCGAATTTGACGAAAAAGATCAAACTGGATATGGTTCGTTTCTATTTCTCAGGTGAGAATCTCTGCTATTGGTCGCCTGTCAAGGAGAATTCTGAATATGTAGACCCGGAAGCAGTGATCGACAGATCAAATGACGTTTACCAAAACGCCTTCTATCCATGGGCCAAGACATTTATGTTTGGCATAGATCTTACTTTTTAATAACTATAAGGAATAATAACAATGAAGCGATATATTATAATAACGATTGCTCTGATAACAGGTTTGACAGCTTGCGATATGCTTGATACCAAACCGCTGAGCCAGATTTCGCCGGCAACTTATTTCAAAACGGAAACCGACCTTCAGTTGTTCAGTAATACCTTTTACAACAACCTGTTGGATAAATCTCCTTACGATGACCAAAGCGACCTTTACATCCAACAAAACCTTTCGGCCGAAATGATTGGAGGAAACAGAAGAACTGTGCCCAATTCCGGTGGAGGATGGTCATGGGGAGACCTGAGAAAGATGAATACGCTCCTGGTCTATATAGACCAAAGTGAGGATGAAGCTGCTATTGTCAAGTATACAGCCTTGACGCGTTTCTTCAGGGCTTACTTCTACTTCGAGAAAGTGAAGCGATTCGGTGATGTCCCCTGGTACGATAAAGAGCTGGGGTCAGCCGATGAAGATCTGTACAAGCCGCGTGATTCCCGCGAACTGGTAATGACCAGGATGATTGAAGATATTGATTATGCCATTGAGAACCTACCCTCCGAGGTGAGTACCTATCGTGTAAACAAGTGGGCTGCCCTGGCACTGAAGGCGCGATTCTGCCTTTATGAAGGAACTTTCCGCAAATACCACAATCTCAGCCTTGAGGGAAATGACTATAGCTATTATCTCCAGCAGTCAGCCACTGCAGCGGAGAAACTGATCAAAGAAGGGCCTTACTCGCTCTATAGCACAGGCAATGTGAACAAGGACTATCTGACGCTTTTCGCCCAGGAAAATGCCAGTAAGGATGAGTATATTCTTGCCATCAAATTCGATTACAGCCTTGGTATTTATCACAATGCCACTGCACACACAGTGGTTGCGACGCAGGGCCGTCCCGGCCTGACAAGAAAGATGGTCAACAGCTACTTAAAAGTTGATGGCACCGCATTCACGGATCAGGAGGGATGGCAGGAAGCCTCGTTCGTTGACGAGGTGAAGGATCGTGATCCCCGTTTGTCACAGAGCATCAGAACACCGGGATATACAAGAATAGGTACAACTAAGGTGTTGGCACCCGATCTTACCGGTTCTGTTACCGGCTATCACCCTGTTAAGTTCGTGCAGGATCCCACTGCTTCAGGTGGCCAGGTAGACCGTAACGACAGATCCACAGCCGACTTGCCGGTATTCCGTTACGGGGAGGTACTTCTGAACTATGCCGAAGCAAAGGCAGAGCTGGGTACTTTAAATCAGGGCGACCTTGATATTTCTATAAACAAGCTCAGGGAAAGAGTAGGTATGCCTTATCTGAACATGCAGGCAGCCAATAGTGATCCGGACTGGTATCTCTCTTCTGCCGAATATGGATACACCAATGTAACCGGAACAAACAAGGGCGTCATACTCGAGATTCGCAGAGAACGGGCAATAGAGTTGAATCAGGAAGGTTTCCGTTTCGATGACCTGGTTAGATGGAAAGCAGGTTACAGTATCGATCAGGAGATCTACGGTATCTATTTCAAGCAGCCGGGAGCATTTGATCTTACCGGAGATGGTGTTGCCGATGTAATTCTTTATGAAGAAGGAACTTCCAAACCAACCGCTCCTGATGGCGTTCAGGTATTGCAGATCGGACAGGATATCCTTCTCAGCGAAGGTGATCATGGCTATATTTATTATCATAAAAATATTGCACGGACCAAATTCTCAGAGATGAGAGACTACCTCTATCCTATTCCTATCAACGAGCGCTCGCTCAACAATAATCTTACACAGAACCCGGGATGGAATGATGGTCTTGATTTCTAAAATGAACTTCTATTATTAAAAAACAGATGATTATGAGATTTTTGAAATATACATATAGAGCACTGATTCTAATGGCACTCCTGTTTGCTTTCGGAAGTTGCCAGGAAGAAGAGGGAACGACTCTTTCGCAGGCTGTGCTTGCAAGTGCCAGCGCATTGAATTTCGAGGGAACGAACGGTGCACCACAGACCATCACCGTCTATGCCGATGCCGAATGGTTGTCGGAAGTGCCGGAGTGGATCACCATCAGCCCTGCTTCAGGCAGCGGAGTGATGGATGTGACGATTACTGTAACCGACAATTTGCGTGACGGGACGTTGGATAATCCCAGGAGAGAAGTGATTGTCTTCAAAGGAGCTACCCTTGCCAGCAGGGCAGAAGTGGCTGTTTTGCAGGAAGGCGACAAATACAGGGATGTGAGAGATTACACGTTGCAGGAGCTTGTCAGCTTAGATGATGAGACGGTTGTATCTCTCCCTGATGTAACTGTGATGACCGTTACGTCTGTGGGGTTCATCGCAGGAGACGATCAAAACGTTCACAATGCCTATGTGCTGAGTGAAACAACGGTGAACATCGGTGATAAGGTCTCAATCTTAGGAGATAAGACCTCTAATTCGCAATCTCTCGCTATCATTGAGGCAGACCAGATCGGGATTGTTTCCACGGGTGGAAGCGTGACCTATCCTGAGGCGAAGGATGTGACCGATATGATTGATACCTATAACGCCACCTCGAGGGAGTTCATTATGGTGAGTGGTATTCTGAATGGTAGTAATATTTCTGTTGCAGGTGCCAATTACACTGTAAGCATCACCGACACTCCCGCATCTCTGGATCTTACAGCAATGAATGGTCATCGTGTGGTAGTAAGCGGTTATTTTGACGGACTGGCTGAGCCGGTGATCAAGATCATGGCTGCTGAAATCCAGGACAATGGTGTAGCCAAAGACATCTATTTCTTCGAGGATTTCGAGTTCCTTGATCCCTGGGCAGTAGTGGGCAACGCAGGTCAATCTGTCGAGACAGACAATATCAGCGCAACGGCTCCACAGATACCCACTCCCAAGATCGACGGCGTTTCAGCCCTCGACGTTCTTCTCGAGAAAGGGTATGAATTCCTGCGTGTTACAACCAAGACACCAGGCGAGTGTATTTATCTCCAGCAAAATTACCTCAAGTTCGGTAAAACAAGCTATCAGGCCGGCATCATCCTTCCGAAACTTGCAGAGGATATTCCTTCCAGCGCCAGTCCCGTGATGTCATTCGACTGGTGTCCGATGCGCCAGGGATCGGGAAAGATTGACCCTGTCAACCTGATCGTCATCATTACAAACGGAACCGATGAGGTGACATTCGACATACCCGAGGCAGGCTTCGAGGACGGCCACCGACTAGAGTGGATCAGAGCCGAAGTAGATCTGACCGGATTAACGATCACCAAAGATACCAGGATCACAATCCGCCAGACCAACTGGGGGGTAGCTACTGCAAACCGCTATTTCCTCGATAACATCGAAATTAGCAGCATCGCTAACTGATCAGGTAACGTAAGTAGTTTTTTGAAAAAGAACGACTGTTCACACTGGAAAGTGTATAACAGTCGTTCTTTTTTTGACCCACATCGCAGTGAAATTGCGCTAGTTCTCTGACAAGTGGATATCCATTGCTTGGAAATTATGTCAGTGATTAAAGAGCTCCCGCCAGTGAAGCAGGTAGATAGAAGGTGTCGTTCTTGTCGATATAGACAACAACTGATCCGATATCGAACGGTTTGCTGTTCT
>JADMKJ010000005.1 GCA_015478855.1 Proteiniphilum sp. | reverse complement strand
ATGATTACAGAACTGTGCTGACACTTGATGCCGGTGGAACCAACTTCGTTTTTTCTGCGATCGCAAACAACAGGGAGGTGGTAAATCCCATCTGCTTACCGGCGTACCCCGATGATCTGGATAGGTGCCTCTCCTCCATTGTGGAAGGTTTCAGCAAGGTGATTGAGTTATTGGACATTCCGCCTGTAGCCATCAGTTTCGCTTTTCCGGGCCCTGCCGATTACATTCATGGGGTCATTGGCGATCTCCCCAATTTCCCGGCTTTCAGAGGAGGAGTCGCATTAGGCCCATTCCTGGAGGAGAAGTTCAGAATCCCGGTTTTCATTAATAACGATGGCAACCTGTTCGCGTATGGGGAAGCTATCGCCGGCATACTCCCATGGATCAACAGGGAACTGGAAACGGCAGGTAATTCAAGACGATACAAGAACCTGCTTGCCGTCACATTGGGTACTGGCTTCGGCGGAGGAGTGGTGATCGATGGAAAACTGCTGCTCGGTGATAACGGCTGTGGAGGCGATGTGTGGTTATCTGGCAACAAATATGATCACCGGCTTATCGCTGAAGAGGGTGTCAGCATTCGCGCGGTGAGACGGGAATACCAGGAGCTATCAGGTGAAAAGACCGATTATGCACCAAAAGAAATCTTCGAAATTGCCGAAGGTACCCGTGAAGGAGACAGGAAGGCTGCGATACGGAGTTTTGAGAAACTTGGTGAGATTGCCGGATATACGATCTCCGAATCACTAAATATCGTGGATGGTATGGTGGTAATTGGAGGAGGGATTGCCAAAGCATATAAATATATTCTTCCAGCAATGATCAGAGAGATGAACGGTGTGAGAGAAACGGTGGCGGGGGATAGGTTTCCCCGGTTACAAATGAAAGCCTATAATCTTGAAGATGAGGATGAGTATGCACTCTTTATGAAAAACGACGCCACCTCTGTTGTCATACCACGTACTAACCGGGAGGCGGTTTATACATCATCGAGAAAAATAGGTGTGGCAGTTAGTAAACTGGGTACAAGCAGGGCCATTGCATTGGGATCGTATCATCTTATGCTGGATGCCTTGAAACTAAATGAATCTCTGTGAAATGAGGTTATCAATGCGCTAAATCAATCATCATCTCAAATCTACAGAGATACCAACTATCTATTATTAACTTAACAATTAGAAGAATGAAAAAGCAAATTTCTAATCTGATGAGAGCATTTTTATTCATTTGTGTGTGGATATTTACTCTCTCTCTATTTGCACAGAACGTGACAGTAACCGGCTTGGTTACTGATTTGGGAGGAAGTCCGCTGATTGGAGTTACAATTCAGGTTCAGGGGACTACATTGGGTACAGTTACAGGGTTGGATGGTGATTATATATTGAATGATGTCCCCATAGATGGCATTTTGGAATTCTCATATGTGGGCATGCTCAGCCAGTCAATTCGGGTTGATGGTCGCACCATAATTAATGCAACCCTGTCTGAAGATACAGAGCTGCTCGACGAGGTGGTTGTCGTAGGATACGGAACCATGCGTAAGTCTGATGTTACCGGTTCCATATCGGTGACAAAAGGCGAAGATATGATCAAGAATCAATCTTTCAGTGCCCTGGACAACCTGAGAGGGAAGGCCGCAGGCGTGAATATTTTCTCAAATTCAGGACAGCCGGGTGGAGATATTCGCGTAATGATTCGGGGTATTGGTACAATAAATTCATCTTCCAACCCTTTGTATGTGGTTGATGGTGTGGTTATGGAAAATTTCCAGTTCTTGAATCCAAATGATATTGAAAGAATAGAAGTGTTGAAGGATGCTTCTTCTGCCGCAATCTACGGAGCCCGCGGTGCCAACGGTGTAATACTGGTTACAACCAAACGTGGGCTGACAGGTTCTGAAGGTGTGAATATCAGTTATCAGAGTTCATTGAGTATTTCAAATCCTGCAAATTTTATGGAAGTACTCAATGCCGGACAATGGACCGATACCTTCATGGAGGGCTTGAAAAATGAAAACAATTGGATGGATCTTCCCTCCAGAATGAGTGATGAAGCCATTGAGCAATATCAGGAACTGGGAAAAATGGATGCATCCGGAAAGTGGGTGCTGGACCGGTCGATCTGGTTCGATGACCCTAATTTCTTCGACTCTCAGGGAAAACCTTTGTATGATACCAATTGGCAAAAAGAAGCTACAAGAACAGCTGTATCGCATAATCATCAATTGAATATTCAACAGGGTGGCAAAAACTCTTCCACGGGTGCCTTCCTGAATTATACAGATCAACAGGGGATTGTGTTAAACACATTCATGAAAAGATTGAATGCAAAACTGGCTTATGATGCTACTCCTACCAATTGGTTATCCACATCGGTCAATCTATTGGTCAACCATAGCTGGCAACGATATACCCCGGAAGGCGGCGGAGGTCAGGATGCAAGACGAACCATGATTGAAATGATGCCATGGATGCCTGTTTTTCTGGAGAATGGTAATTATTCAACATCGCAAAGTTCGACACTTTCAGGTGATTTGGGTTTTGAAGGTATGTCTAACCCGGTGATGATTCTTGAAAAACAAAACCGTACATACAACAGGACACAATTATTCGGGAATGCGGCATTGACATTCCATCTGGGTAAGAACCTCGATTTAAAGACACAATTCGGGGTCGATAAACACTATAATACTTATCGGGCTTACTCAACAACAGATCTTGTGAATATTTCGATGCCTAATGGCTGGGCAGAAATCGCGCATACTGATGTTACATACTGGCAGGAGGAAACATACCTTACCCACAATCTTGCAAAAGATGGTCATCGCTTAACGACAATGGCAGGTTTGTCATGGCAGGAACGGATCTATAATTATGACAGATCACGTGCAGAAGGTTTTACGGATGATTTTTATGAATGGTACAATCTGGGAGTGGGAAAGACACCGTCGCCACCGGAATCGGATTGGGACAGGTGGGCTATGAACTCTTATTTCCTGCGGGCAGCATACAGTTATGACGATACCTATATGGCTACGTTGACCGGACGTATGGATGGCTCTTCAAAATTCGGTGAAAATAATAAGTACGCGTTCTTCCCCTCATTAGGGTTGGGCTGGAATATATCGAATGAAGATTTTCTGAGAGAACATCCCATCATCAATAATTTGAAGTTGCATACCAGCTATGGTATTACCGGAAATTCTGAAATAGGAACCTTCGGTTCACTGGCAAGAGTAGAATCCGGAACATTGTTGTTGAATGACGATTATGCGTCCTATGGTTATTTGAACTCGTTAGCCAATCCCGATCTGAAGTGGGAAAAGACAGGACAGTACGATGTGGGTATTAACCTGGCATTGTTCAACTACAGACTCAATTTTGATGTCTCCTACTATACCAAATTGACGACCGATTTGTTGCTCGCCCGACCGATTCCACATTCAACCGGTTTCAGTTCAGTGATGGATAACATCGGCTCTGTGAAGAATTATGGGGTTGATATCCTCGTAAACAGCGTGAACGTGGATCAAAATGATTTCAGATGGACCACCACACTCAATGCTAATTTCAACAGGAACAAAATAACAGCACTCGGTGAAAACAATGAAGATATTGAACCTGGTCCCTGGTGGGTCTCCGGCAGCCAGACAATCTTGCGTGTGGGTGAATCGCTTAGTTCATTCTACGGTTATGAACGACTGGGGGTATGGACAGTAGAAGAGGCTGCTGCAGCCGCCGAAGCGGGTTCAGCAGTGGGACGGGCCAAACGTTCCTCCAATAAAAAGGTACTTGGAAAAGGAATTCCTGATTGGTCAGGAAGCATGATCAATGAATTTACCTATAAAAATTGGGATTTTACGGCCGATTTACAGTTTGTTTACGGTGTTGAGATCTTGCAACAATATTTTCATTCCGTATACGATAGATTTGGAATCACAAGTGGATTGAAAAATATTCTTACGGATGCTTATAACGGAACCAATCCCCAAACCATGCAACAAGCAGTGTATTTGTTGAATTCAGGACATGCCGGTCAGAATACGGAGCTCGATTCTCAGTGGGTGGCTGATGGTTCCTATTTGCGTGGAAACCTGTTCCAGATCGGTTATCGCTTTTCGGAGAATCAGTTGGCTCCTCTCAATCTTACTTCATTGAGAGTGTTTGCCAGTTTGAACAACGCTTTTGTCATCCATTCAAAACGATTCTTAGGGTATGATCCCGAAGGATCATCTCAGGGAGGGAATCAATGGGGGCAGAATATGTTCTTTTTTCAATATCCTAAACCAAGGACATTTACGGTAGGAATCAACCTTGTTTTTTAATGTTTAATAACTTACCATCATGAAAAAAAATATTGCAATAATTATATGGAGCATCCTCTTATCTATCACAGGATGTGCCGATTTCCTGGATGAGAGACCAAAGGATTTTCTGACCAAGGAAACCTTTTATCAGACCGTAGATCAGGCTGTTTCAAATGTTAACTACCTCTACCGGTCGGGTGTGCCTGCCCTCTATAATGCATCAAGTGCCTATGCCGGCCCTTCTCCGATGCTTGGTGGATACGTATCAGGGTATTTCGATAGTGAGTATGGGGGGCAGGAGGTGGTTGTATTGTACAGCAAAAACCTTGACAGAACTGCAGTGAACATCGCCAACCAGATTGATGGGGTGTGGGACCAGTGCTACAAGGCAATCAACGTAGCCAATGGAGCAATCAAATACATTCCGGCTATTGATATGAGCGAAGAGGAGGCAAACCTGCTGGTGGGAGAAGCAAAGTTCTTCCGTGCAATGAATTATTTTTATCTGATAAAAATGTTTGGTGATATTCCATTGTCTTTGGAACCTTATGAGTCTTTGGAAGATATTTACTTGCCCCGTACTCCTTCGGTGACCGTGTATAACCAGATCGTATCTGATTTAGTGGATGCCGTAGCTGTGTTACCCGATGCTGCTTTCTATCAAAATGAAAATCGCATCACTAAGCATGTGGCAAATACGCTCCTCGCGAACGTTTATCTCCAGATGAGCGGTTACCCTGTACTGGAAAATCATTATGCAGATGCATTGAGTGCAGCCAAGGCTGTCATCACTTCGGGAAAACACAGTATGACACAGCATGGTAATCTGACTGACCAGTCGGCATACAACAAATTGCGGACGACCGATGGGCTGGATGAATCTATCTATGCCTTTGAATTTAACAGTGTGGTATCTACCAGCGGTTGGTGGCCAACCTATTCATTTCCGAATGCTGCTGCAGGATGGGGCTTCTTTAAATACGCCATTACTGCCAATATTTACAGGGCTTCGAATGGATTGTTTAACATGTATGATCCGGCAGAAGATATTCGGGGACAGGAAAAACAATTTTTCTTCACGAAATACAATCATCCCACCAACCATTCAGAGATACAATTAGGGGAGCTTTCCAATTGGTATTATTATGAAGAAGAAGCCATGCTGTCCACCGGACGAGGTACAAAAGATTTTAATATTTACAGGTACGCAGAGGTTTTACTGATCGCTGCAGAAGCAATAGCTCAAACTACCGGTGTGACAAACGAAGCTGCGGGTTATCTTGCACAGATTAAGGCACGGGCTTCACTGACCGGTAAGACAGTGGCTGCTTACCAGGCTGAATTGATGACGCTGAGCAAGGAGGATTTTATTGAAGAGGTTTGGATTGAAAGGCTGAGAGAATTCCCACTGGAATTTAAAATTTGGGATGATATCCTGAGAACGCGTAGGTATCCTCAATTCTCTGTAAATAAGGGGACGGTAACCTTCATCAATGTAGTCGGAGCCCCAAATAACTGGGGGATGACCTTCGAGGAAAAAGACCTCTTATGGCCATTATCTGCAAATGAAATGCAAAGAAATCCTGACTTGGTTCAGAATCCGGGGTACGAAGAATAAGGAATAATCATCGGGATTCAACGTACCAAAGATACGTTGTGTCGCATTTGATCGCGTGATGTACGTTGAATCCCGGTAGTTTTCATGCATGTATTTGAATGGTAATCCAATCATATAAATAGCAACAACTATAAAGTGATGAATGTGAAATGTTGGACGATCCTGATTTTCTCCGTGATGCTGCTTTATACGGTGGCTTGTACGAGCACTGACGCGAAAATCAGCAGAGAACTACGAGAAACGATTCAAGCGGATGCCCGTTTTGAGCAGGTGGAGGAGATGGCAGAAAAGCTTGTTGAGGATGGGCTGACTGCCGGAGACGGATATGGAGAGGTGTGGATTCGTGATTTGAATTCTTTTATCGAGTTATCGATTGCTGTAAACGGAAAGGAACGTCCCGGTGATGCACTTCTTACCTTTTTCAGGTTCCAGGGAACAGACGGAAATATACCGGATGGCTATATCCCTGTTGAAAGTGGCAGTATAGGGTACCAGTATATTTTTTCTGATCTGGAACCTGCGTATAAAGCGCATAAGAATACGGTTGAAACGGATCAGGAGAGTTCGTTGATTCAAGCGATCTACAAATATATAGAGGCAACTGATGATCGGGATTTTCTGCAGAGAAAAATAAACGGAAAAACGGTTGAAGTGAGAATGAAAGATGCGCTCCGCTATCTTGTTGAGTACAGGATGAATGAGCAGTACGGACTGTTATGGGGAGCTACTACGGTGGACTGGGGCGATGTACAGCCTGAGCATAGCTGGGGGGTTGAACTGGACAGCTTATCGCATCCTGCCATCGATGTTTATGACAATGCGATGTTCGTCATTGCCATTCGTCATTATATTTCACTCATCGATGACAAGGCAGAGAAAACATACTGGAGCGATGTCGCGAAACAGGTCAGTCAAAAGGTGCGGCAACATTTATGGGACGAAAAGAACCAGAAGTATATTCCCCATATCTACCTGGATAAAGGATCACCCTTCCCTGCCGATTTTGATGAAAACAGCATCTATTACCATGGGGGAACCTTCATGGCTATTGAGGCGGGATTTCTCACCGAAGACGAAGTAGTGGCTTCCTATCAACGGATGAAGCAAAATGTAGCGGAATCGGGAGCTCCTACCATTGGTCTTACAGTATATCCACCCTATCCGAATGGCCTTTTCCTTAATCCGGGACTGGAGGAGTACGGATATCAAAACGGGGGAGACTGGACCTGGTTTGGCGGTCGCATGGTGCAACAATTGATCCATCATGGCATGTATGAAGAAGCGTATGAATCCATAACGCCGATGCTGGATCTGGTTATCAAACACAACGGTTTCTACGAGTGGTGGACACGACAAGGTGAACCTGCCGGATCGGGTAGCTTCCGGGGAGCTGCAGGAGTCCTTTGGAAAAGTATTCAAATGTTCAAAGAAAAAATGGATTAGCATCAGGAGTACAATTGAACTGTCAAGCGGCTATTAATCCATGAAATTCGCAGCCTAATGAACAAGGCTTATTCGACATGATTTTTTATTAACGACCTAAATTATTATTGATGAACGAAAAACAATTAAGAAATGTAACAATTTCCATTCAATGGCTCTGTGCTTATGTGGGGATAATACTCTTAGGGTTCAGTATATTGAGTACTGGACAATTGTATGCCAATGAAACTGCTTCACAACAAAACAAGAAGGAAGTAACCGGGAAAGTGATTGATGAGAATGGGAATCCTCTGCCAGGAACTACCATTACAATTGATGGAACGACAAGTGGTGTGATTACAGATGGTGAAGGTGATTTCAAAATTGAGGTAAGGAACAGTGATGTGCTGGAGGTATCTTTCATTGGGATGGAAACACAGAGAATACCTGTAACCGGAAAAACCGCATTCACTATTGTCATGCAGGAAGCTGCAAGCGAATTGGATGAAGTGACGGTAGTGGCTTTTGCCACACAGAAAAAAGAAAGTGTTATTAGTTCCATTTCCACGGTAAGGCCTTCGGAACTGAAAACTCCCACCAGTAATCTTACCACTGCATTGGGGGGACGTATTG
>JADMKJ010000004.1 GCA_015478855.1 Proteiniphilum sp. | reverse complement strand
AATTTCATCAACCCTTCGGTGATTTGTGCATAGAGAATATCATTTGATCCCTCGAAGATCTGAAAAGGACGACTATCCATTGTTGCGCGCCCCACGATGTGATTCAGTTTGTAAGATTTGGCTCCTATAAGCTGCATAGCCGATTGGGCTGCCTCCTGCATTAAGTCAGTGATCACACTTTTCACTGCGTTGGCTTCGAGACCATACGGGGCCATATCCTTTTCAATGCTCACCTTATTACTACTGTTTACACACATGGCTGTACAAACAGTATATGATGCCTGCAGTTTGGATAATCTGTGCTGTACCTGGTCGTAACTTAACAGACTGCGACCTCCTACATAGCGCTGCCTGCAGTGCGTCAAAGCCTCATCAAGCATTCGTTGAATAAATCCCATCCCCATTCCCGGGAATTGCATCCTGCTGCCATGGAGCAAGTCAAGCATCATCTTGATGCCGGTGGTATGAGGTTGCAATTTATGAGTAGCAGGCACTGACAGATCGATTCTGTTTTTACCGTAAGGTATGGAATATAATCCCAGGTTCGCAAAAATCTCCTCAACGACAATTCCCTGTCCCGGTGCGTTGATGTCAACCATGAAAAAATCAATATCACGCTCCAGATCCCCTCTCGCACTCTCCCGCCGGGCTGTCATCAACCAGTAATCAGCCCAACCGGTTAATCCTGCCCAATGCTTCATTCCTTTCAGATGATACCTACCCTCTTTTTCATGGTACGAAGTCTGCATATTCAGAGCATCACTGCCGAAGTTGGGTTCGGTGATCATAAGCCCACCCATGGCCTTCTCTTCCAGGAACCTTTTGAACACGGGTGCTTTCACCTCTTCCTGTCCGTACTTGGCGAATGGCTGCAAAAACAGTGCTGCGTTAATTCCAAAAGTAAGGCATAGTGCCAGCGACTCATAGGAGGCTGTCGACAGCAGCTGAAGTATCTCGTGTGTAAAAGCGCCACGACCACCATACTCTTTTTTGATACAAACGGAGAGTGGATTGATTGACATTATCTCCTGAAGAACAAAAGGGGGTAACCCCCGCACTGTCTCCATCTGGTCAATGCTGGCACGATCATGAAAAACCAATTCCATTTTAGTTTTCAAATCGTTCATCAATTCTGCAATAGGTCTTATATTGTGATTGGCATTCTGATGCGAGGATAGATTGTGTTGGATGTGAGACATAAGATATCAATTAATTAATATTTTGACTGGCTGAAAACCACTAAAATATTTAAACAATTTCAACAGAATAAAGTTGAGGGGAAAGAAAAAACGATAGTCTCAATCTGTTCGGAAAGCGTCCACACATGGAGACGAACAGTCTTACATAGGTATATCAATCAGGTGAGTGTCTGTTTTAGTGGAATAAGCGAATGGTGTGTAAAATAACTATTAATTTTAATTCCTCATGAGTGGATGTCAACTACATTCCAAAAATTCCCGAAAATAATTGTTAACTTTGAAGATGGAATTCAACCTCGTGACCTGAGTGGATATGCAAAAAACAGGCCTCTTTTTATTATTATTCATGCTCGGGCACCTGATCAGTGCACAGCAACCATTGATGATTACTGATTCAGTGGAGTCACGCCTGCAGCAACAGCTGATCACTTTTCCTCAGGAAAAGATCTATATCCAGACAGATAAATCGAGTTACCTCTCGGGCGAACGAATCTGGTTTCGTGCTCATATGGTGGATGCACTCGCTCACAGACCAGTTTTTATGAGCCGTTACATATATGTGGAACTGATCAATCCGCTCGATGACCTGGTAAAAAGGGTAAAGATCCGTCCCGACAGCACCGGAGCCTATTCAGGATACGTGGATCTGGAGGATGATCTTGTGCAGGGTGACTATACACTTCGTGCTTATACACGATTCATGCGTAACACGGACCGGGAGTTTTTCTTCCGTAAGTCGGTGCAGGTGCTCGACCCGTTTTCATTACAGCTGGAGCCCCTGGTATCGTTCAACATAGAGAAAAACGACGTACATGTCTCTATGCAGTTCCTTGACCGGCAAAACAGCGACACCATAATGCCAGAGATTGTGACCGGCAAAATAGGACACAGAGGGATCAAAACTCTCAAACCGAAACATAACGGAGTATACAACCTGGATGTCAGATTATCAGACAAAGAGTCGAACAGAACACTGCTGCTGGGTCTCATTTATAATGGCCGGAAATATAACCGATACTACACTATCCCCTGTGATCCGGACGAATATGACCTGCAGTTTTTTCCCGAAGGGGGTTATCTCATTCCCGGGGTAATTTCACAGGTGGCATTTAAAGCACTGAACAGGGATGGTTTTGGCACAGATATCACTGGTACACTATATGATTCAGCCGACCGTGAGATCGTCCGGTTCAAGAGTATGCATCTGGGAATGGGGTTCTTTCATTTTAAACCTTCTGAGAATGAAACCTATCATGTGATCTGCAGGAACGCATCCGGAATCTCCAAACGTTTCAGTCTACCCCTGCCACAGGCTAAGGCACATGTCATTACAACGCGCAATACGAGAAACCATCTTAGGATAACACAAAGCAGAGGGAAGGAAGTGGCAGGTGACACTGTTTCACTACTTATTCACCATAAGGGACTGGTACTGTTTCATGAAAGATGGACTCCGGAAAAAGAGATTTACAGCTTCCCGAATAAGGATCTACCGACAGGCATATTGAATATATTATTGCTGAATAAAAAGCAAGAGGTGATCAGTGAGCGGCTACTTTTCAACCTGAATGAAGATGAGTTTGCCCTACTCAAGGCTGATATAGCCAATTCTATCTACCAGCGGAGAGAGCATGTTTCAATCAGATTAAAGCTTACCAACCCTGATCTCACTCCTGCCACGGGTAACATAGCTGTATCGGTCACCGATACTGAAGCGGTGGTACCGGACAGCACCATCAACATCATCAGTACATTGCTACTGGCATCTGAACTGAAAGGATATATTGAATCACCGGCATCCTATTTTGAGGAGGGAAATACAAAAATGCATGCCCTCGATGCGCTGATGCTGACGCAAGGATGGCGGAGGTATGATATACCAGCTGTTTTAAAAGGCAATATAACTGTTCCCGATGCATTTACACCTGAGCTGACACAGATGGTGACGGGAAAAGCCGAGGGTGTGTTCAGATCATTGAAAGAGGGGCAGATAATCCTGTTGGCCAAACTCGACAGCCTGGTAAGCACTGAGACCAGACAAGCAGATGACAAAGGCCGGTTCATATTCAATGTGGAATATCCGGAGGGAACCACCATCCTGGTACAGTCAAGAAGTAAGAGAGGAAGTTCATTCAATGTGATCAGTATCGATAAGGAATCCTTTCCACCCCTACAGAACTCTGCAATACCGTTGAGATCAGAAGCTGTCTACCGGTTCAGTGCATACAATGATCCATATATAAAGATCGCCAATGAGGACTACACACAAAAAAATGGTATCCGCACTATTTTATTGGATGAACTCACTGTCACCGCTCAAAGCAGGGAGAAATATATGGAATCGATGTTTTATTCTCCTATCAGCGCATCTGGTGTTCAAACAGCCGAAGATATTGAGAGGATGGGTGTATCCAGTCTGCAGTCGTTGCTATACCGCCAGCCGGGAATTATTGTCAGAGGTGATAAGATAACCACAACCCGGTCTGAGATGCCAGTGCTTTTTGTGATCGACAACATGAATTTTGAAGATTTTTACGGGCAGGTCGATAATATCGATGTCTCTTCCATTGAGAGTATCTTTGTATTGAAAGACAATACCTCCATGCCGGGTTATTTCCCTAATACAAGCGGTGCCGTTGTAATTAACCTGATATCAGGCGGATATAAAGGTCCCACTCGCAGACCTCCCAATATTGATGAAATTATTCCACTCGGTTACCAGCAGGCAGCCCATTTCTATGCACCAATGTACGAGACACCCGAACAATCCGGGTCTTCGTTGCCGGACCTCCGCACGACCATCTACTGGAAACCCAATGTGCAGTTCTCTGAGCAGGGTGAGGCCGTGATCGAATTCTACTCCGCCGATACACCTACCACCTATCGGGTGACTGGTGAAGGAGTAAGCGACAATGGCAAACTGATTCGACTGACGGAGGAGATCATCATTGAAGGCAGCAGTTCACGGTAAGGTGTTACGAACCATCCACTCATTCAGTGGGAACCTCAATCGTTTTATAGCGCTTGTAGAGAATAAGAATTAACGTGCCAAACAGCACCGACATGATCACAAGCAGGTGGCTGGCAAGGCCGGATACACTGAAAGAGAGCTTGATAAGTGTGGTGGAGATAACAAAACCCGAATTGCGTATCACTTTAGGGAAGCTTTCGGTGATTGCAAAAGAAAACAGTAACACAAGTACATCGTTAAGAATAAGGATCATAAAGAAAGAGGAAAAAAACTCTTTTGTAGCCGGTTTAGCGTTCTGCAGGAAGTCGAAAAGCGATTGATTGCTTATCAGCCAGTCTGAGAGATTAATAATGGCTAGAACGATGAATATAAGTCCTACAACCAGCGTAAGAATTTTTTTTGCATACTCATATTTTTTCTTTTTCTCCGGCATCCGGGACATCTGACCATGTGTATTGTTATTGATGCGGATGGCTTTCTGATTCATCCTGTAAAAGAGGTAGATCAGAAAGAAAAGCACCAGAATGGTAATCATACTGTAGATAAACTGAAGGTCACTGTACATTTGCTTCAGTTCGGATGAGAGAGTCAAGCTGGACATCTCAGCAAAGATCTCACGGATAGTGATAAGGGTGATGATTTCAAACTGTTTCCCTATATAGATGGTAATTGACTTGGGCAGGTAATAAATAAGACAATAAACTTCATAGAAAAGAAGTATGGAGAAGGGGGTGTAGATCGCATCGATAGGGCTCTGAAGACCTTTCATTGAACCTCCCGCATCTATCCATCCGAGATGAATCAGTGCAATGACGGCCAGATGAATGAGGAATCCGGTCGTTGCGAAAAAGAAAACTGTTTTCTCCAGCCTTGTTTTAGCCTCCTCCGAAAGTATAGTGTCATAAACTGTTGAAATGAATTGCTTCATAAATCTCATTTTCCTTTAATGAAACCTAAAGATAAAAGTTTTCTATATAAAACAGGTTATCTTTTGTAGATAAACATGATCTCAATGCGTGAATAGATACTTTCGGGATTATTTGATAAAAGCAGGTTAAAACAATATTGCACCCTGTTTGAGTTCATGGTTTGCTAAGGTGCTGTCTAAAAAAAAACCTGAAAATGATTATCGTTATATTCCCGGTAATCAATTTCAGGCGCTTGTACTGCTGACAGTCAGATCATTTATTTAAAAGTGCGCAGAATGAGACTCGAACTCACACGCCGTAACCGGCACTACCCCCTCAAAGTAGCGTGTATACCAATTTCACCACCTGCGCAAAAAAAGTGCCCGGAACAGGACTCGAACCTGCACGTCGTTGCCAACACTAGTCCCTGAAACTAACGCGTCTACCAATTTCGCCATCCGGGCTTTACTAATTCAATTTTAAAGGGAACAGGCCGCTGCCTGTAATCAGTTCAGAAGAGATGCACAAGGCGTTCTTCCTGAATTGCGGATGCAAAGATACACGTTTTTTTTACAGACACCAATTTATTTAGAATTTTATTAAAAAAAAGAGAGCCATCCATCACAGACAGCCCCCCTGGAATCACAATGAAAGTTATTTTTATGTTTTAAAGAAGTTCTTCAGACTGATTTTGATACTTCCGTATATTCCTTCTCTTCTCCCGAAGTTTCCACATCGACAGGGATGTACGTACTGGAATAACTCCTTATTCGTTTCCGCACAACCGTTGGCGGTTTATTATTCTTATACTCACTAAGGACATCACTCACCTCGATCGTTTTACCGGCAGGAACAGCAATCTCCACAGTGATACTCTGATTCCTGAAACCCTGGCTTACAGGTACAGTTAAGAACTCGGGAAGATATAAGACAGAATCGTTTTGAACGATGTTGTAGCTGAACTCCTCCAGATCACTTTTCGCAAGACGCAGATCTCTCCCGTGAGAGGCAGCGATGGTCCTGACATGAAAAAGTGAGTCGCTGCTTTTACGAATATGAAGATTGATGCTTCTGAAAAGAAGTGAGTCTTCATTCACCGTCGTGAAGGGTAGTCCATCAATATCAGAATCAAACCCAAAACCTAACTTAAAATCTGAATAATCATCATTGTAAGGAATCATATCCACATACATTTTGTTTGTGCTGACAGGTGCAATTGCAACTATTGACTCTTTTGAACTCTCTTCACTGAACTTGCGCACGATTGTGGTGGTGAGAATTCCTGCCAGAACAAGCCCGGTAAACCAGAGGATGGTAGAGATCGTTCCAATCAAAGGCCGCGATTTGGCTTTCATTACACGACGTACGATCCAGATGATAATGGATACTACCGGGACAAGGATGATCAGTACCAGTGAGGCTATGAACATATTGGATTCATTCCCCGGTTCAATCAACAACGACTTCAAAGGCATGAACTGTGCTCCGGCAAACATGAATCCGAGAAACAGACCCACCAGTGTCAAAGCGATTAAGCCAACAAAAGAGAAGAAGATGATTTTCATGAAGATAATCAAACCGTTCAGACATCCTGACCTTTGCGGTGCTGAAGATGAAGAGAGCCGTGCCGATGAGGATGCTGATGAGGGCCGTGATGCCGGTGATGCCAAATTTGCTGAAGGTGTGGATGAAGCAACCGGAGGTGCCGGCGGTATCCCTTCCGTGGAAATCACTTCCTCTCTATGGGTCGATGAAGCAGCACTGTAAGCAGGTCCGTGTACGATAGGGTTCTCGCTTTCTGCACGACTTTTAGCGCTCGCCACATTGTCGCTCACCTTTTCACGGATCGACTGAATGTACTCCTCCTCACCCATCATCTCCAGCTTCTGCTTCACGGTCTTCGCCTCGGGGATGATTACCCAGAGAACAATGTAGACAAGCACCATGCTCATGTTGATATTCCAGCTGAAGGGCACATCATCAAAAATATGATTCAATGGAAAGAAGGAGACCATCCCTATCAGATTCAACAACAAGGGAAGAAGGAATACCAGACGCGGTATCCACGAGTCGATCTTGAAGTAGGCAGCCATCCCGCCACACACACCACCTAAGAAACGGTCGTGAGGATTACGGTAGAGACGTTTGGTGACGTTCGATACCAGTTCTTTCTTCTTCAATACAATCCACAATACAATGTAGACCCAGAACAGAAAACCGAAAAACAGCACGAAGATGATGCGCATCCATACGGGATCAGTATTGAAGTAGTGAGCCAACCCACTGCAGACACCACCGATAATGCGGTCGTTCGCATTCCTGTAGAGTGAGCGGTGTGCACCTGCCTGGCGGGAATGTTCCGACCATGAAGCTGAAGCATTTGTTTGTGGTTGAGGTCCCTCTTCCATCTTCTCGTCGTAATCTGAATCAAAATCCTGTGGCTTCCCGATATTCGAAATAATGGCTTCCACATCCTCATCAGTAATACAATTGATGCCATGCTTTAACCGGTTGCCAAAAAGCTCAGCTATACGGCATTCAATATCATTCACAATCTCATCACCTTCCTCTTCATTTGAAAAGTAAATGGTGAGACTCTCTATGTATTGCTTTAATATCTCGTAAGCTGTTTCCTCAATAGCAATAACCTGTCCCTGAAAATTGATGTTAATAACTTTTTTCATACGATATCTTGATTCTTTTCATTTAATCCATTCTCATTATTTGTTTTTCGTGCAACGGTCTCAACACCGGTGGCCAGTTCATTCCAGGTCGTTTCAAGCAGTGAGTAAAATTCACCTCCCTTTTCGGTAAGTCTGAAATATTTGCGTGGTGGTCCTGATGTGCTCTCCACCCATCTGTAGGTAAGGATCTCGGCTTTCTTAAGCCTATTCAGCAATGGATAGAGCGTACCCTCCAGAAGTTGCATCCCGGCGTTTTTCATCTCATCAATGATATCACCCGGATAAGCCTCTCCCCTCTTGATGACGGAAAGAATGCAGTATTCCAGCACACCCTTACGCATTTGACTATGTGTATTCTCTATATTCATACGTTTTTTATTTTTACATTACAAAGATACTTTAAGCAAAGTATTATGCAATACATAGTACCAATTAATTTCTATATTTTAATATTATTTAACTTCAAATTCGTCTAATTTGATGAAAACAGAACTGTTTTATGCATCTTAACGGTGCATCGGTGATGCACATTAGCAGGTCAGATTCACCCAATTCGGAAAAATTGCCTTATATTTGTAACTCATGTTTCGCATATTTGTATTTTGTAAAGCATGCTAATAAGCTGATATATTTTGTTGATTTGCGGGTTATCCGTAGTATGTTAGTAGCGTTAAAGGTTGCATCATAATAGATCCGAAACTTCAATTTGAAATCATTAATAAGGTTGATATGTCGCTAAAAGGGAAACATATTGTTCTGGGGATTACGGGTAGTATTGCCGCTTATAAATCGGCAACGCTCACCCGGCTGCTGATAAAAAAGGGAGCCGAGGTGCAGATTGTGATCACGCCGGCAGGGAAGGAGTTCATCACGCCGGTCACCCTCTCAGCACTCTCGGGAAAGCCGGTGATCAGCGAGTTCTTTGCCTCGGGCGACGGCACCTGGCACAGCCATGTGGAGCTGGGATTATGGGCCGACCTGATGATTGTGGCCCCGGCAACAGCCTCCACCATCGGCAAGATGGCAAATGGTATTGCCGACAATATGCTTATCACCACCTACCTCTCGATGAAGGCACCGGTGTTCGTGGCACCTGCCATGGATCTGGATATGTACCGTCATATCTCCACACAGCGCAATATCGGGATGCTGAGAAACGACGGCGTGCATATCATCGATCCGGGCGAAGGTGAGCTAGCCAGTCATCTCGAGGGCAAAGGACGGATGGAGGAGCCGGAGAAGATCGTTGCAGTGGTGGAGCAGTTTCTCGATTCCCCTAACGACCTCACTAAAAAAAAAATCCTGATCACCGCCGGGCCCACCTATGAACGGATCGATCCGGTGCGTTTCATCGGCAACTTCTCCTCGGGGAAGATGGGCTTTGCACTGGCGGAGGAGTGTGCATCGCGCGGTGCCGAGGTGCTGCTGATCACCGGCCCCACGGCGCTGTCGCTCTCCCACCCCAACATCAGGAGGGTGGATGTGGAATCGGCCCGTGAGATGTATGATGCTGCAATAAAAACCTTTCCGGAAATGGATGCTGCCATCCTCTCTGCTGCCGTCGCCGACTACAGGCCGGCACAGTGGACAGATGAGAAGATAAAACGCAGGGAGGGGGAAGAGATCACCATCACCCTCACACCCAACCCCGACATTGCAGCATCGCTGGGAAAGATCAGGAAACCGCATCAGCTGATCATTGGCTTTGCTCTGGAGACAAGCAATGAGGAGAGCAACGCCGGCCGCAAAATGGAGAAGAAGAATTTTGATTTCATCGTCCTCAACTCCCTGCAGGACAAGGGTGCCGGCTTCGGCTACGACACCAACAAGGTAACGATCCTCTCCCGCAAAGGGGAGAAGCATTCGTTTGAGTTAAAAACAAAAAAAGAGGTGGCGAAAGATATTATTGATACTGCCTTCACCACTTTTGAGAACAGTAAATAAATGAAACTTAATATACAACAGATTGTACTCCTGCTACTACTTACAACCACCTCACTTTCATCCTATTCACAGCTGTACCGAAACCCAGTAACCATCCCCCCCGCACTCAGCGGTAACTTCGGTGAGCTCAGGAACAACCATTTTCATTCAGGGGTCGATTTCAAAACGCAACAGGTGGTTAACAAACCCATCCTGGCTGTCGAAGAGGGGTATGTATCACGCATCAGCGTCTCACCCGGTGGATATGGGCTGGCACTCTACATTGATCATCCCGCCACCGGACACACCAGTGTCTACGGGCATCTGAACAGCTTCTCCGATAAGATCGCTGCTTATGTGCTGGAAAAACAGTATGAGCTGGAGAGCTACAGCGTGAATCTTTATCCCGAAAAAGAGCTGTTACCTGTAAAGAGGGGCGAACAGATTGCCCTGAGTGGTAACACCGGCGGTTCGGGCGGACCGCATCTCCATTTCGAAGTACGCGACACCCAGACACAGGACCCGCTGGATGCCCTGGAATACCTTGCGCAGGTGCCAGACACACAGAAACCCGATCTGCGGGGAATCGCCTTCTATCCGGCAGAAGGCAAAGGAGTGATCAACGGCAGCAGCAACCCCCTCCGGCTGAACATCAGCAATGCGGGAAATCCCCTTGGTCCGGGAAGCACCATCAATGCCTGGGGACGTATCGGTGTGGGTGTGAAAGCGTACGACCGCATGAACGGCCAGTCCAACATTTACGGTGTGAAATATATCCGTCTCTTCGTGGATGAAGAGCAGGTTTTCAGCAGCACGATGGATCGTTTCTCCTTCGCAGATACACGGATGCTCAACAGCTTCATCGACTTTGAGGATTGGCGCAGGAGACGCTCCTTCTACATGAGATCATTTATTGAACCGGGAAACAGACTACCTATTTACGAAGCAGTGAACAGGGGAAATATTGATATCAACGAGGAGAGGGATTACCGCCTTCGTTACGAGCTGGAGGATCAGAACGGAAACAGGCTCACCTACTCTTTCACGGTGAGGGGCAGACAGCAATCCATACCTGAAAAGGCGCATTGCGACAATCATATGGCCTGGAATTTCGATAATTCATTTCTGGATCTTGGCTTTTCTCTCACCATACCTGTGGGTAACCTCTACAGCGATATCTGCTACAGACATCAAAGCACAAAGAGCAGCGACTTCTATTCGAATGTGCACCAGGTGAATGATAAGCCTGTGCCGTTGCACAACAGTGCAAAAATGTGGATCAGGCTGAGCAGCGATACACTCCTGAATAAACAGAACTATGGCATTGTCGCCATCAGCGACAACGGAAAAGAGAGCTGGCTCGGAGGAGATTATACACCGGGCGGGATAACCGCCAGCATACGGGAGCTGGGAGGCAGCTATGCCATCTCATCTGACAGCACCCCGCCGACGATAACTCCTGTGGGTGCGGAGCGATGGGTCAGTCAGAAAAGGATTCTCATTCGTCTCTCCGACAATAAAAGCGGTATAGCCTCCTTCAGGGGGGAGATCAACGGGAAGTTCGTTCTCTTCACACACGACGCCAAATCATCCATCTACACCTACCGGTTCGATGCATCCAGGCTGCCCAAAGGGGAACCACTGGAACTGCTCTTCATGGCTGAGGATGGTGCAGGGAACAGGAGCGAACAGCGGTACACACTGCAACGTTAAACAGCAGTGTGACATTTCAGATGAATAATGGTGACAGCAGTTTGAAAAGCAGCTGTCAGGTTCATAACCCCAGCGTCTCCTGTACCAGGCGGATCTCTTTACTGCTGCCGGTATGTTTTCCTTCCACATCAGAAAGCTTCACACACTCCTGCCACTCCTCACTTGCGGTCATCTTGCAACGGAACAGCTTCATCACGATGTTCATCCCCCTGATATTATTCCCCACATCATTGGTGAGGTTCGTCCCGATACCAAAGGTGGCCCCGATGCGGTCACCGCAATAGTCCTTTATCCTGATCGCTTTCTCCACGTTCAGACTGTCGGAGAAGACAAGGTATTTCATCCCGGGATTTACCCGCAGCTCTTCGTAGCGTTTGATCACCTTATCGGTGAATATGAACGGGTCGCCACTGTCGTGACGGAGGCTGGTGAAGAGCGCTGCATGCTTCTTGCTGAAGTTGCGGAGAAAGATATCGGTGGTGTAGGTATCGGTCAGCACTGTTCCCAGGTCACCATCGTACACGTTGATCCAGTCCTCCATAGAGATGTAGTTGGCCATCTTGTAGCCGTAGATCGAACCATGGAACTGCACCCATTCGTGGGGGTGTGTGCCGGAGACATTGATATCATGCCTAAAAGCCATATAGACATTGCTCGTTCCGAACAGGCTCTCACCGGCATGCTCCTTCAGCAGGCGGGTCACCCTATCCTCTACCTCAAAGCTGAAACGGCGGCGCATGCCGAAAAGAGAGAAAGTGATGCCATGTTCTTTCATCTTCACCGCTTTCCCGATGGCAGCCTCCTCCATGTAAGCCAGATCGGGCTGTTGCCCTCTCTCCCTGAACCAGAGCTCAGAGATAGTGGCCAGTATGGGTGTCTCCCACAGCGTAACACGATAGAGCAATCCGGTAGCCTTCACCTGTAGCTTCTTCTCCACCATACCTATCTCCAGCTCAGAGGGATCGAAACGGAACCCTTTCAGAAAATCGATGTAGGTGGGAGGAAGATAAGGCATCTGTTTTTTCACAAAGGCCTCCTCCTCTTTCGTCAGTGAGAGCCCGCACATCTCCTCCAGCTCTTTCTTAAGCAGCCGGTCGAACCCCTCCGGATAATCGCCGTTGCTTCTGTCCACGAACTCAAACTCACCCCGGGCACGTGGGAACAGCTTGGAATAGGCATAACTGGTGGTGAACTTGTAGAGGTCTGTATCGAGGATGCTTCTGATGATTCCCATTTCTTGTTCTATTTGTGCGATGTTACAGATTAACACCTGAAGAATCTATTTCGTTCACGTTTCAGGCAAACATTGCCATCAACTGTATCAACAGGATCAACAACACCATCGCTACCGGATAAACGGTGGCATAGGCCACGCTGGGATAGGTGCTGTCCGTCGTCGAGTCAATGGTGGCAAGTCCCGGGGTACTGGTCATCCCCCCCACGATGGTACCCATCAGTTCCAGGATCGGGATCCTCAGAAGATAATGCCCCAGCAGTCCTGCAAGCAGCATCGGCAGCAGTGTGATGGCTGCACCGGTCACGAAGTAGGGCAGACCGTATGTCTGAAACGTAGCGAAGAGGTTGGCCCCCGCCGAGGTACCCACCTCAGCCAGGAACAACAGTAACCCCAGCTGCCGTAACAGCTGGTTCGACATGCCCGACATGGACCATAGGATGGGCCCCGTCTTTCCCAGCTTGCTGAGTACCAGCGCAGTGATCAGCACCCCTCCGGTCAGCCCCAGCGAGAAGGAGAAGGAGTCAGAAAAGGATAGCTGTAACTGCCCCACCAGGATGCCCAACACAATGCCTATCGCTATGGGGAAGAAATCGGTATCTGAGAGTTTCTTCTCATTGTTGCCCAGTAGCTGCCCTATCTCCTGCACATTCTTCTGTTCTCCCACTATCACTAGTTTGTCGCCAAACTTCAACCGCAGATCAGGTGTGGGTGAGAGCACCACACCACTACGACGTACACGTGTCACATTGCAGTGGTAGGCACGCGAAAGATCCAGTGAGCCCAGCGTTTTATCCACAATCCGTTTGTTGGTCACCAGCAGTGACTCAACCACCTGATCCTTTTCCACCGGCAGCTCAATATCGGTACGTTCACCGATGAAGAGAGCCAACTGCTTCAGTGAGTTGTCGGTACCCACCGCCTTCACCAGGTCACCCTCCCGCAGGATATGCTTCGCCCGGGGGATCACCATCCGCCCCTCGTGGATCAGCCGCGAGATGACCGCTCCCGTCATGGTGCGAACCTGTAACTCTCCCAGCGACTTGCCGAAGACAGTAGGATTGACCACCCTGAATACCGCAAAATTGACCTCCGGATAGGCTGACTTTGTCTCATGTTCCAAACGGTAAGCCTCCTCCTGCAGGTCTTTCCCGATCATTTTCGGGAAAAATTTAACAAACAGGATCACCCCGATCACCCCGAACGGATAAGCAATACCGTAGGCAATTGAAGCGAGGGGTGAGTGGGTGCTGTCAATGGCCACCGCCAGGCCTGGCGTACTGGTCAGCGCACCGGCTATCAGGCCGGTGACACCCGGCAAATCGATTCCGAACAGATACCCCATTCCGAGCCCCACGGCACCTGCCGATACGATAATGATCAGCGCCATCAGCAACAGATTATTGCCATTCCGGCGGAACGAATCAAAGAAACCGGGACCCGATTGGAGACCGATAGAAAAGATAAACAATACCAGGCCGAAGTAACCCAGCGACTGCGGTATGGTCACCCCGAAATGGCCGAACAGCAGGGCGATAAAGATGACGGCAGAGACATCGAGCGACACCCCCTTGATCTTAATGCGTCCCAGCATATATCCGAGGGCAATGATCAGGAAAACGGAGAAATAGGAGTTCTGAAACAGTGAATGGGTCATGATACACAGTTTATGAATACAAAATATTTGATAACCGAAAACAGGGTGTAAAGATAGCCATTTTACCTTTATTAAAACAGGAATATGTTGCCTCTTTACCGGAAATTTCAATAACTTTACCAAACCATAATCAACACTTTATACTTTTGAACCATGAACAAAAAAATATCAATCCTCCTCCTTCTCTCTCTTTTCAGCATCACCTTGTCAGCACAGATCACTCCCGACAGTAGCGGCAGATGGCTGGTCAGCAAGCATGACGGACAACCTTTCTTCTGGCTGGGTGATACCGGATGGGAACTATTTCACCGGCTGGACAGGGATGAAGCTGTTCATTACCTGGAGACCCGCAGCAGACAGGGGTTCAATGTGATCATGAGCGTGGCTCTCGCCGAACTGGACGGTATACGAAAGCCTAACAGGTATGGTGATGTCCCTTTCAATAACCTTAAAACACTGGAATGGGATACCACTACGGGCAACGATCCCAATGATTCTGCTCAATATGATTACTGGGATCATGTGGACTTTGTGATCCGTGAGGCGGCGAAGCGTAACATGTATATAGGCCTTCTGCCCGCCTGGGGGGATAAGGTGGTACCCGGTGCTGCGGGACCGGTGATCTTCACCAATGAAGAGCGTGCTTATCACTATGCGAAGAAGCTGGCGGAACGTTATAAGGATCAGTGGAACATCCTCTGGATACTGGGGGGTGATCGTCAGAGTGTGGAACATAAGAACAATAGGATCACAGCCGATTACCGTCCCGTCTGGCGCGCCATGGCACGGGCTTTTGAAGAGACCTCCGGCAAAGATACATTTATTGCCTATCATCCCCGGGGTGGATCCTCCACAAGCAGGAACCTGCAGCAGGAGGAGTGGCTCGATATGCATGCCATACAGAGCAGTCACGGCAGCAGGGAGGTGAAGGTGTGGAATCAGATTGCCGACGATCTGAAGCTTATACCCCGACGTCCGGTGATGGATATGGAACCTTGCTATGAGGATCACCCTGTGAACCCTTGGGATGGCAGGTGGACACGCAGCGAGCGTGGCTACTTCGATGATTACGATGTGAGGACACGGATATACAGAGCGGTCTTTGCCGGTGGATGTGGTACGGTCTACGGACACCATCAGGTATGGCAGTTTGTGGATACCACACGCAATGCACCCATATGGGTGGGTGACACGATTATCGGCTGGCAGAAAGCGCTGGAAGCCAAAGCGGCCAATCACATCCATCATCTCAAAGAGCTGATGCTCTCCCACCCCGATTTCCACCGCATGGAAGACAACAGCCTGATCGCTTCAGAGCGGGGCAGTGATTACACCGATGAGATCATCGCCACACGTAACCTGAAGGGCAGCTATGCCATGATCTATCTGCCCCGCCCCGAACCTGTCACCATCAACATGAACAAACTGAAGGAGGGGCGCAGGAGAGTCTACTGGTTCAACCCGGTAAGCGGGAAAAAGAAAAAGGTGAGGGGAAGGACCAACGCAGACAGGGAGACCTTCACCCCACCCTCCCAATCACAAAAGGACTGGGTGTTGCTGATCGATGTGAAATAAAAAAAGCGCCACTGTAAAAGTGACGCCTTCAGGGATCTATCGTTTAAAATTGAATCACATTCCCTCCTCTATGTTCCAGACAAATGCCTTCAGGCCAAGATTGACCGCTTCACTGTCCAGCTCCTTCAGGTAGCCCAACAACACTGGCACCTTCTCATCCTCCACAACAGTGAGGATAGAGTTATTGACAGATGGCCATGCATGAGACCCGTAGTGAGGAATACCATCACTGCTACCCCTGCCGTAGACCTCTTTCCACGCTGTAAATCCCCGGATATTGAGTTTGCTCAGGTGATTTACAATCTGCTCATAGTGTGCCTGGTCTAATATAATCATTACTGCTTTCATACGATTAATTCAATATTTGTTCATTTTTAGTATTCAACACCAAACGATGTTTCCTGCGTCTTCTACGCACACCGTAACCACCCATCATGGTGTAGAGTGCCGGAATAAGTATCAGGGTGATGATGGTTGAGAAGGTCATCCCTCCGATAATGGCCACACCCAGTGCCTGCCACATCTCCGATCCCTGCCCGGTGCCGATAGCCAGTGGTATCATCCCCAGGATAGTGGTCAGTGATGTCATCAGTACAGGACGAAGCCTTGATCGTCCGCCATGTACCACGGCGGTGACGATCGACATGCCACGTTCACGGTTCAGGTTAATATAGTCGATCAGCACGATACCATTCTTCACCACCATACCCACAAGCATGATCAGCCCCACAAAGCCCATGATACCGAGCGGTTCTCCGGTGATGGCAAGCAGCAGCAGTGAGCCCGTAAAGGCAAAAGGAACAGTGAGAATGATAATAAAGGGATAGGTGAGGGACTCAAACTGTGATGCCAGCACAATATATACCAGCAATGAAACGATCATAAGCAACAATAGCAAGTCTGAGAATGATTCCTCCTGGTCTTCCATTGAGCCACCCACTTCAACCTGTACACCCGGCGGTATATCATATTCTGCAAGCATTGTGTTGACATCTTTCACCACCTCACTCAATGCACGCTTGTAAATGGTTCCGGTGACCGAGACAATACGCTGGCGGTCCTGACGATCTACCTGCGGGAGTGTTGAGGTCTCCACAACCGTGCCTAAATCACGCACACGGACACCTGCACCCATGGGGTTGTAAATAAGTATATTCTCAATGTCCTCTATCGATTCGCGGTATTGCTCTTCGTAACGCACGCGAATGTTATACTCTTCACCCTCTTCACGAAATTGCGACATGGTGAGTCCGTTGATCCTGTTCCTTATCGCACTGGCGGCGGTACTCATATTCAAGCCGTTCAGTGAAAGCTTTTCCCGATCAAATTGAATCTGGTATTCCAGGCGATAATCTTTTCTTGATATCGTAATATCCCTTAACCCGTTCACCTCGTTGAGCCTGGTATGCAATTCATTGGCTACCCTGTCGGTGACAGCAAGATCATATCCGAAAATATTCAGTGTCACATTACTTCCTCCGGTCATACCCATATCGCCACCACCGGGCATCACAATAAAACGATTCAGTTCAGGCATGGCGGCCAGGTCCTGGCGCATCTCATCTGATACATCGTAGATGCTTTTACTCCTGTTCTTTGCCTCCGTCAGGCGAACGGTATAGGTGATGATGTTGGATGCATTGTCCTGCATGGCAGCCCAGGCGTTGTCCTCGCTGGCCGCTCCCACACTGAAAGAGATGATATCTATCTCGGGATAATTCACCCTCATCTCCTGTGCAATGCGATGAGCGGTCTCTCGGGCCACCTCCATCCGCGTGCCTGTAGGCATCTCCACGGTGAGCGCAATATCGTTGTTATCTGATGCCGGCATAAACTCGGTCTTCAGGGTAACAGCGCTGATTACCGCACTCACGATAAAGATGATCACCACCACGAACAGTGTTAGTCTTCTTTTCCTTGCCACTTTGTCCACCAACCGTGAATAACCACGATCCAGCCTGTTCAGAAGCGGCAGGACCCTCTTGTTATACCACTTGTCAAACCCGTTCACCTTCACATTTTTGTTGCCGCGCATCATCCTGGCACTCATCATGGGTGTAAGCGTCAACGCAATCACCAGTGAGAGTGAGATAATGATGGTCACCATCCATCCCAGCTGCTTGAACATCAGACCTGCAAAACCACCCACCATGGTCATCGGCAGAAACACCGCGATGATGGTCAGCGTGGATGCGATCACGGAGAGTGAGACCTCTTCAGTCCCGTAGACAGCGGCCTGTCTGGGCTGACTCCCCCGTTCAATGTGGGAGGTGATATTCTCCAGCACCACGATGGCATCATCCACAACCATACCAATGGTGATCGACAACGCCGAGAGCGAGATAATGTTGATGGTGTTGCCCGTGAGATAGAGATAGATGAACGATCCGATCAGTGAGATGGGGATGGTCACCATGATAATGATGGTAGCACGCCACCTGCCAAGGAAGAAGAGCACGATGATACCCACAATGAGCAGGGCCAGCAGGATGGTTTCGAGCAGACTGTTGATGGATACCTTCACATATTCGGAGGTGTCCATCACGGTGACCAGCTGAATATCGGGTGGAAGGTTCTTTTGCAGCTCGGGAAGCTGCTCCCTCACTGCATCGGCAATCGCTACCGTGTTGGCACCCGATTGTTTCTGCACGACGATACTGGCACTTCGCACCCCATTCGTATAGTTCTCCTGTATACGGCTCTCTACAGTATCATTTACGGTAGCCACATCCCGCAAGTAGATGGGCCGACCCTGGTTGTTCCCAACAATGACATCATTCAGGTCACGGCTATCATTAAACTCACCTTCAAGACGCAACATGTAAGTCTGTGATCCGATATCGAAATTACCGGCAGGAATGTTCACGTTCTCGGTGGCTATCACCTGTGCAATCTGCTCCAGCGAGATATTGTATGCCTCCAGCTTTTGAGGAGCAACATTCACCTGTATCTCCCGCTGAGGAGCACCACTCACCGAGACAGTACCAATACCGGAGATGCGGTTCAGCGGGTTGGCCACCTGCTCGTCCAGAATCTTATACAATGCCCCGGCGCTCTCCTCGGCTGTTGCCGAGAGCACGACCACAGGGATCATGTCGGAACTGAACTTCAGAATCATGGGATCCTCGGTACCGTCAGGGAGGAATCCCGAGATCATATCCACCTTGTCCCGCACATCGTTCATCACATTATCCATGTCGGTGCCGAAATCAAACTCAAGCATGATCATCGACATCCCATCTTTCGACTGCGAGGTGATCTCTTTCAGTTTCTCAGTCGAGTTAAGCACATCCTCCAGGGGGCGTGTGACGTTGGCTTCCACATCCTCTGCTCCCGCACCAGAGTATGAGGTCATCACGGAAACGATGTTGAGATCAATATTGGGATAGAGGTCAATAGGCAACTGACGGTAAAACATGAGCCCGATCAGCACCACGCCTATAAATATTAAAGCTGTTCCCACGGGATTCTTCACCGCGGTTTCATATGGTTTCATCTGTTTAATTCTTTAGCTGTTCGTACCTTTACTGTACCACCTCCACTGCGGCACCATCAATTAATCCGGTGTTACCTTCTGTAATCACCCTGTCACCCGCGCTCAATCCTGACACAATTTCATATTTGTCTTCCAGCCTTGCACCAAGTTCAACAAGGGTATAGATCGCCTTACCCTCTTTCTCTATAAAGACATAGCGGTCGTTGGAGCCGGTCTGCTTCAGTACAGCCTTGTCTGAGACAAGCGGACGGTCATTCGTCCCGAAATTCATCTTCACACGGGCAAACATGCCGGGACGAAGACGCTGATCACTGTTGGGAACACTCACTTCCACAGTAAAAGTGTGCGACATGGGATCAATCGTTGGGTAAATCAATGTTACCTTACCCTGGAAGGTCTCACTACCCAGTGCATCTGCCTGCACTTCCACAGGCATACCCTTCACCACATTGCTGTAATAAGATTCTGACACATTCACCATCACCTTTACCGGGTTGATATTCTCGATAGTGAGTATGGGCAGTTGCGAAGCCACGTCACCCGCGTCATAATTGCGGGCGGTCACCACCCCGCTTACGGGACTCGTCAGCGTGGTGTTCTCTCCAAGGTTGTTCAGCGCAGACTCAGCGATATCAAGTTGTGTCTTTGCCTGATCGAGCTGCTGCTTAGAGATGCCACCCACGGCAAAGAGCTCATTGTATCTCTCATAGTCTCTTCTGAATGTTGCCACCTGCGTCTGTTGTTGCGAGAAGTTGGCGGCATCCATCGCCACCAGTGTCTGACCGCGACGCACATATGCACCTACATCCACATATATCTTACGAATACGCCCACCCATGGCCGGGGCGATATTATTTACCTGATCGGCTTCAATCGTAGCGGTAAAGGTGGAGATCTGATTCACAGACACCAACTGCACCGCCTCTACACGGACGTTTGATCTTTGAGTTGCTTCGCTTTCATTAGCGGACTGATCTTTTCCTCCGCAGGAAGCGAGCAAGGCTACTGCCAGAAGAGGAGTAAACTTCAATAGGTTGTTCATTTTCATATGATAATAATCTTATTTCTTTTTTCTAATTTTATTTCTTACTACTTATTTCTCACAGCTTTCAGCTTATAGCTTATCGCTTATTTCTCACTTTCCACAGGCGCTATATCATAGCCAAGCACCTTCTCCAGGTCAGCCTTGGCCGCCAGATAATCATAGACAGCATTCCTGTACTGCAGCTCCGCATTGATCACTGCAAGGGCGGCCGCATTCACATCCACGATAGTGCCCATCCCTGTTTCGTAGCGCTTCAAAGTGATCTCATGACCTTTGCGTGCCTGTGCGATAGACGATTCTGTAGCGACAACCTGTTCTATATTTTTATGAATAAGATCGAAGTTGTTCTTGATAGATAGCTTCAGCCCGCGCTCCACATCCTTGCGTTGTTCTGCCATCTGATAGAGTTGAATCTCCGACTGTTTCAAATTGTGATAACGCTGCCCTCCGTTGAACAGAGGTATCTGCAGTGTTAATCCCAGCATGGAATAGGGATCCCATCGATAATCCTTGAACCTGAAATCGTTGTTCTGGCTTGAGTAGGTCCAGTTGAAAGAGGTTACCAGTGAGGGTGCGAACTGCAGCTTCTGCATCTCAAAGGCATTTTTAGCCTGTTTTGCCTGCAAATCAAACTGCTTGATATCACTGTTGTTCACCAGTGATGTATCGGCAGGGATGATCATATCAAACATTGTGCTGCGGTAATGATCGAGTGAACCTATCACCTTTAGCGGTACATCACCGTCAATACCCATCAGCATCTTTAATTGCAGCTCTGCAATCTTCATCATGTTCTCCGACTGAAGTATACTCGGTATAAGGCTCTTCAGCCGCACATCGGCTGTGATCACATCATACTCGGCCACCACTCCCTGGTTGAACCTGTGACGGATATTTTCAAGATTGATTGAATCAGTCTCATAGGTTTTTTTAAATACCCCATAGCTGTCCTGGGCGAGCAATAGACTGTAGAATGACTTCTTCACCTGGTTCACCAGATCAATACGAGATGCACGGGCCTGCTCCATCGCCAGACGGATATCCACCTCGCTCATTTGGATATTCTTCCATAATGAGGGCATCACCAGCGGAAGGCTCACGTTCAGCCCGGCGGACCAGACGTTGAACCGTCCCATCTGGATTCCTTCTCCCGATGTCTCGGGATCAGGCATCATCACCTTGTTCAGCACCTGCAACACCTGAAGCTCCTCGGGTGTGTATTGGGTAGGATCAATATCTCCTCCACCAAGGCCAAAACCTTCATCAAAATAGACCGTTTGCCTCTTGATGGCACGCTGATACTGCCCTATGATGTCGAGCTGAGGCATCAGTGCACCGTAAGCCGACTTTTTGGCATACTCTTTCTTGGTGATCTCCATATCGGCAACCTTTACGGTTGGGTTCTCACTCAAAGCGATCTCCAGCGCACTGTTCAAGTCGATATGTAAACTGTCGGTCTGCTGTGCTGATGTCCTGGTGAAACCGAGCAACAGCATTCCCAATAGCATTAATTTAAGCGGATTCATTCTGTCTCTCTTCATTACTGTTTATTGTTTTCTTTTTTCTGCTTTTCTAAATATCTGTCAATTATCCTGATTCCTTTTTCTGTTGAAATACCTCGTACGAAATTGATCATCATCGTATAAAACAGCTCAGGAAAAGAGAAGGGAGGCTTCTCAAGGTAGGAGGCACGTACATAGGTGTAGGTGCTCTCCTCCACCAGGAAAGCGGCAACGTCCACATTCAGATCTTTTCGTATAAACCCCTGTTCGATACCATTTCGTAGAAAACTGCGCAAAAAAGCATTGTTTTTATTTATATCTTCCTGCATCAACCTTGCAGCGCGGGGATAGTATTTATGAATATCCTTGAAGAATTTAACGTTGCCGGGAGGTGTAGCTTGTTGTATTTCGATGATTTTTATAAATATCTCGACCACATTGTATTTCTCACTTAAAAAAACCGAGAAGTGTTTATCCCGCTCCTCTCTGAGTTTAATCAGCAACGACAACAAAATACCTTCCTTGTCCCTGAAGTTCTCGTATATCGTTCTCTTCGAAATACCCAGAGATGAGGCCAGCTCATCCATCGATGTATTTTTGATACCGTACTGATAGAACAGATCACCGGCTTTTTCTATGATTCTTTCTTTTACTTCCATGAATAACCTTTACAAAAACGCACAAAGGTAATCCACAAAACTTGAAAACACAAATCAGTTTTCTAAGTTTTAACAAAGTTTACACAAACTTTTTCATACTATTATTATTTATTTTATGTTGAAATTATACATCCGGGTTTCACCATTTACTAATTTTCCTGCTCCTGACCTATCCATCACAAATTAAGTTTTGCTCGCAGTTCTTTGTAACCCGAAACGCTTGCTCTTATCTGATCCCCATTCTTCAATGTAAGCATCTGATTCTGTTTTTCATACAGTTCAATACGAAGTATCTTCTCCACATTGACAATGTAGGAACGATGAACCCTTACAAATTTTGTTCGGGGCAGGCTGGCTTCGAAATACTTCATCGTCTCCTCTTTGAGATAGCGGCTCTGCCCGGTAACGATCTGTACATAATCACCATCCGACTGAATGTAAACAATATCGGGTACGAGTATCACATGAATTTTCTGACCTGTTTTCACGGCTATCCGCTCAAGAATCCCCTCTTCTTCATTCCCATTATTCTTCTCATGAAGCGGGAGTGATCCGGCCAACTGGTGATGAACGTCGCTGTCGTTCTCGTGATGGTTATCGTTGTCATTTTCATCTTCATCTTCATCTTTTTTATGCAACATTTGAAAGTGAATAACCTGCATCTGTATCACATACATGAACAACCCTATAAATGCAGTTATTGAAATTAATGAACGGATTTCAGTTCCATGCTCCTTCCCAAAAAAGAGGAGAGAAAGGAGAAAATTCAATCCGGTCCATATGCATATATATAATAAACCTAATGCGGAGTAATTGATAAATCGCTGAAACAGATCGAGCTTCACATAATTGGAAGAGGGAATGATAATCGCTGACAGCATGCCCAGACCCACAAATATCAATGAGTCTGCTGCACTCTTCAGCAATAAAATCACGAAAGGAAAGGTGACAATCGGATGAAATGCCAGTGCATGCAACACTGCATAGGTAATGCAAAAAAGCACTACAGGCAGCAATCGGACGGGGATAGAAAACAGGGAAAGTTTCATCTGATTATTCAAGTGGTTTCCAATGAGCTCACACAGACTGCTCATTCATTCAGGATAATGAATCATTAGTGTATCTCACACCCACCAAAAGTGAGATCACCGCGAAGGATAAGCTTACGGGTGTAATCCAGGGGCTGTAAAATAAACCGCTTGTCTTCCACACCACCCAACACTGTCTGGAATTTTGTCTCCACCACCCAATCACCGGGAATATATAGCTCCACACCCCCAAAGGTTGCTTCAATGTCGAGATAGGTCTCACCCTCGGGAAGTGTTGTTCTCCTTAAATCCAGTACAACACCTCCAAAGGTGGCACTTATGACTCCGCCGTGGAAAACAGGATCAAGAAAGATGCTTTCTGAGCCGCCAAAGACTACTTTTTTCTCTATCCGGCCGTTACCTCCTTCAATAGAATCAGCATTGAAATGTCGGTGTCTTCCGGAACGGTGGTTTTTCCCGATAAAAATTTTCAGGATGAGGCAGAGACCTAACAGAATAAGTAACAGGGGCCAGTAAGTATACGCAAAATCACCATTGATCGCAGAGAAGCTATCAGGAAAAGCCGCTGCAATACGGGGAATAAGAAAGAAAAGGCCAAGTATCAGCCAAAATAGGGTGACAAGTATATTATGCCTGGAGAAGCTGGCAATACCAATCACAATAAAAATCATCGGCCAGGAGAAAAGAACAGGTCTCCACAGAGGATTTATCCAGCCAAAATTGAAAGAGAGGAAGAGCACTCCGGCAATCACAAGCAATACTCCGAATAAAATCCCTTTCAACATGGGTGATGAGGATGAATGACATGAATTTGTTATCATAATTAATCTATTTGTATGTTTGCACAAATGTACACATCCGAAGCGGCTAAAAACAATGATTAATCGATGAACAGTTCTCTTTTACCCGACGAACAAACAATTATTTCCTCTGAAACGAACGCATATTTTTTCTCCAACCTGAAAAATAGTTATCTTTGAACTGTAAAAGTATTAAAAAAAAATAATAGCCGTATGAACAGAAACAGATTTTTTATAAACTTATTTGCTGCAGCAGTTAGTATTCTCATCATCAACGGCTGCTCAGGGAACAGCAATTCCAAGCCTATGAGTGTGGACGATCTGCTGACAAATGCAGCGTCACTGATCGATGAAACGGTCATTGTAGATGGTCTCTGCACCCATATATGCCAAAAAAGCGGCATGAAACTTTTCCTGCAGGGTAGCGACGCGGCACACACAGTGCGTGCCGAATCGGATGCCACCCTTGGCAAGTTTGATCCGGAAAACGTAGGCAAAAGGGTGAGAGTACGTGGTAAACTGGTGGAAGAGAGACTCGATGAAGCATATCTTCAGGACCTGGAAAAGCAGTTGAATGACAGCACGCTGGTCTCTCATGGTGAAGGTGGCGAAGGATGCGAGACCGAACAGGCAGCTGAAGGAGTAACCACAGGCAGTTCAGAAACGGAGAGAGTCAACCAGTTGCGTCAGCAGATTGCCGAAAGAAAAGCAAGTGAGGGCAAAGAGTACCTTTCACAATATCATATTGCTGCAGAATCATGTCAGATGATTGATTGATGGAAGAGATCAGACCTTTTACCGGATTTACCCCCGACACCATTGCATTCCTCCGGGAGTTAAAAGAGAACAACTACCGTGAATGGTTCAATGAACGTAAGCATATCTACCGGGAGTCCTTGCTGCAACCACTCCAATCACTGGCAGCGATGCTATCACCGGTCATGTACAACATAGACCCGCTGTTTGAGTTGCGTCCTGCCAAAATGATCTCACGCATTTACCGTGATATCCGCTTTTCACCCAATAAAGATCCCTACAAGTCATCGATGTGGCTCAATTTTCAGCAGGCAACCACTCACTGGGAGAACTACCCGGGCTTTTTTGCAGAGGTGGGTACCGAGTATCTCATGTATGGAATGGGGTTGTTTATGCCAAAACGAAAAGTCATGGATTATTTCCGTGAAGAGATAGGCTATAGTCGGGAATCATTCAGGGAGATGGCGCAGAAAGCGCTCGATGCCGGTTTTGAAGTAGCCGGTGAGGAGTATAAACGTCCCCTCTCCAACGACCTGCCACCATTTTTCCAACCCTGGATGCAACGAAAAAGTGCTTATGTGATAAAAAAAATAGCGGTTTCAGATCAAAGAATCTTCAGTGAAGCCATTGCATTGCAACTGATGGAGGACTTCACACAGATCACAGATCTTTATCGTTTTATGATGGAAATTGTGAAGGAAGCGCATTAAAATTATAATCTGTCACTATTATTTTATAATTTTGCACAAATTCTTATTAATTCCGCACAATAAAAATCAAAATGGCAAAGAACAAACTACGTGACGAGGCCCTTGCCTACCATTCGCAGGGACGCCCCGGTAAAATTGAAGTTGTACCTACAAAACCCTATAACTCACAGCATGATCTCTCTCTCGCTTACTCTCCCGGAGTGGCGGAACCCTGCCTGGAAATAGAAAAAAACCCTCAGGCCGCTTACGATTATACCTCCAGGGGTAATCTGGTGGCGGTCATCTCCAACGGTACCGCCGTGCTGGGCCTGGGTGATATCGGTGCTCTGGCAGGCAAACCGGTGATGGAAGGAAAGGGGCTGCTGTTTAAAATATTTGCCGGTATCGATGTGTTCGATATTGAGGTAGATGAAAAAGATCCTGAAAAATTCATTCAGGTGGTCAAAGCGATCGCCCCCACCTTCGGAGGCATCAACCTGGAGGATATCAAGGCACCGCAATGTTTCGAGATCGAAGAGCGACTGAGAGAGGAGCTTGATATACCCATCATGCATGACGATCAGCATGGGACAGCCATCATCTCGGCATGCGGCCTACTCAATGCACTGGATATCAATGGAAAGAAGATTGAAGAGATACGCATTGTGGTGAACGGCGCAGGTGCTGCCGCCAACTCATGCACCAAGCTCTATATCGCCCTCGGTGCAAATCCGGAGAATATCGTGATGGTCGACTCCAAAGGGGTAATCAACACCTCTCGTACCGACCTGAACGACCGGAAGAAACCGTTCGCCACGACCAGAGAGATCACAACCCTGGAGGAGGCACTAAGAGGCGCTGACATGTTCCTCGGGCTCTCGGTGGCGGATGTGCTGACGGTGGAGATGCTGCTGTCGATGAACAACGACCCGATCGTGTTCGCCCTGGCGAACCCCAACCCCGAAATAGAATATGAGCTGGCTATCGCTTCAAGAGAGGATATCATCTTCGCCACCGGCCGTTCCGATTACCCTAACCAGATCAACAACGTCCTCGGCTTTCCCTATATCTTTCGCGGTGCACTTGATGTGCAGGCCACTTGCATCAACGAGGAGATGAAGAAAGCCACCGTTTACGCACTGGCAGAGCTGACGAAGAAGGCAGTACCCGATGTGGTAAATGAAGCCTACAGCGTAAAGAAACTAAGCTTCGGCAGGGAATACATCATTCCCAAGCCGCTCGATCCGCGCCTGCTGACATCTGTGGCGCCCGCAGTGGCAAAAGCAGCCATGCAATCAGGTGTGGCACGTAAGCCTATCACCAACTGGGAGGAGTATGACCACAGACTGCGTGACCTGATGGGACTCGATAACAAGATGATCCGCCGTCTCTATGAGATGGCACGTCAGCAACCCAAGAGTGTGGTCTTCTCCGAGTCGAACCACCTGAACATGCTCAAGGCTGCAGAAACAGCCTATGCAGAAGGAATCTGTCACCCTATACTGCTGGGCAACGAGGAGAAGATTGCCAATGTGGCAGCAGAAAATCAGATCAGCCTGGAGGGTATTGAGATCGTGAACCTGCGTCACGACCGTGAGGAAGAGAGGCGTCTGCATTATGCGAAGATACTGACCGAAAAACGGAACCGTCAGGGGATGACTTTTGATGAGGCTGCAGAGAAGATGTTCGAAAGGAACTATTTCGGTATGATGATGGTGGAGACCGGAGAGGCCGATGCTATGATCACCGGTGTATTCAGTAAGTATGCGAACACCATCGATATTGCCAGGGAGGTGATCGGTATTCGCGACGGTTTGAACCATATCGGGGCAATGCATATCGTGAACACCAAGAAAGGAGAACTGTTTCTTGCCGACACACTCTTTAACCGCCACCCCACTACTGAGGCACTGACAGATATTGCCAGGCTGGCCAATGCGACAGTGAAGTTTTTTGCACACGATCCGGTGATCGCGATGCTCTCTTACTCCAACTTTGGTGCCGACACTGAAGGAAGCCCCGCCAGTGTGCACAAGGTGGTGGAGACACTGCATGAACGCTATCCCGACATGGTGGTGGATGGTGAGATGCAACTCAACTATGCCTTGAACAAAATACTGCGTGACAAAAAATACCCGTTCACCAGGCTACGGGAGAAAGAGGTGAACACACTGGTGTTCCCCAACCTCAGCTCGGCGAACACTGCCTACAAACTGTTGAAAGAAACGGGATTAAACGATATCATCGGTCCCATACAGATGGGACTGAACAAACCGGTCCATATTCTCGATGTGGAAACAACCGTGCGTGATATCGTCAATATGGTAGCAGTAGCGGTGATCGATGCGATCGTGGAGGAGAACATCCGGCTGAACAACCTGCCAAGAATACAGTAACTAATTCACATACAACAATAAAAAACACACAAATGGACAAAAGGAAAAAATTCATGCTCTCCGATACGGAGATCCCAACACAGTGGTACAATATCACCGCTGAGATGAAGAACAAACCACAGCCGATGATCAACCCGCAGACAAAAGAACCGCTGAAAGCAGAAGATCTCTATCCTCTTTTCTCGGAAGAGTTATCCAGGCAGGAGGTCAACAACAGCGATACATGGATCGACATTCCGGAAGAGGTACGTGAAAAATACAAGATCTACCGCCCTACCCCGCTGGTACGTGCCAGGGAGCTTGAGAAAGCACTCGACACACCGGCGCACATCTACTTCAAGAACGAGAGCGTGAGTCCCGTGGGATCGCACAAGCTCAATTCGGCACTGCCACAGGCATATTACAACAAGATTGAAGGCACCACAAACATCACCACTGAAACGGGTGCAGGACAGTGGGGCACAGCACTTTCCCTGGCGGCAAAAATTTTCGGGCTGGAACTGGCAGTCTATATGGTGAAGATCAGCTACGAACAGAAGCCTTATCGTCGTTCACTTATGCAGACATGGGGTGCCCAGGTGATTGCCTCACCCAGCATGTCCACCAAGGCAGGACGCAAGATCATTACCGACCATCCCAATTATCAGGGCAGCCTCGGTACTGCTATATCGGAAGCCATTGAGCTTGCCATGCAGACACCCAATTGCAAGTATACGCTGGGGAGTGTGTTGAATCATGTATCGCTGCATCAGACCATCATCGGGCTGGAAGCAGAGAAGCAGATGGCGATGGCCGAAGAGTACCCAGATGTGGTGATCGGTTGTTTTGGCGGCGGCTCCAACTTCTCCGGCATCTCTTTCCCCTTCCTGCGTCATAACTTCGAAGGAAAATCATCCACACGTTTTGTGGCTGCCGAACCGGCCTCATGCCCGAAGCTGACCAGAGGACGTTTTCAATATGATTTCGGTGATGAAACGGGGTATACACCACTCATACCGATGTACACCCTCGGTCACAAGTTTGCACCGGCCAACATCCATGCAGGCGGACTGCGTTATCATGGTGCCGGCAGTATCGTAAGCCAGCTGCTGAAAGATGGTTTTCTGGAAGCGGTAGCGATCAAACAGCTGGAAACTTTCGAGGCAGGAGTACTCTTTGCACGTACCGAAGGTATCATCCCCGCACCGGAATCAACTCACGCCATCGCTGTAGCTGTCAGAGAAGCGCTACAGGCAAAAGAGGAAGGTAAGAAGAGAGTGATTCTGTTTAATCTATCGGGGCATGGACTGGTGGATATGAGTGCCTACGATCAGTATCTTGCAGGCGACCTGACCAACCACGAGGTGACCGATGAGGAGATCAATAAGTTTCTTGCCGAAAACTGACCAGGAAGACGCTGCAAGTGAGTCTCAGTTAAGTGTGGAAATTGTGGAAAATAGCACCAAAATATGTCGCTGATTATTTGGATATATCCATCAAACTACTTATCTTTGAAATATAAAATGCATGAGTTATTGCCGCATTGGTCGATTGGGAAACTCATCAATTACATTTAGAAACCGAGACTCGTTTTTGATATCGATGGCGGGCCGCAATCCTTCGGGATTCCGATTTATCGGAACAGTGGATTACAAAGATATCAGAACACTCAAATCCTGTCACCAGGAGTTTCGTCTTATTCCACCGATGCGGCTTCTTATAGAAAGCAGACTTGCAACAGATTACATCGAATTGCAATCTGCTTTCAATTTTTATATCCAGTGATCATGAGCATCATCAAGCAATATTGGGAGCTATTCCTTGTCTTTTTTAAAATTGGTGCCTTTACCTTCGGCGGAGGTTATGCCATGATACCGCTTATCCGCAACGAGGTAGTGGGTAAGAAGCTGTGGCTCGACGATGATGAGTTCATGGATATGCTCGCTATCGCCCAATCGATGCCAGGACCCATCGCACTGAATACAGCCCTTTTTGTGGGAAACAAAAGGATGGGTTTTAAAGGAAGTCTCTTCTCAGGCGCCGGCGTCATCCTCCCTTCATTCATCATCATCCTTCTCGTGGCTGTCGTCTTCACGCAGTTCAAGGAGAACGCGGTGATTGAACGTATTTTCAAAGGGATCCGTCCTGCCGTGGTGGCGCTTATTGCAGCACCTCTGCTCGGTCTGGGCAAGTCAGCAGGTGTGAACATCAAAAATATCTGGATACCCGTGATCGTGGCGCTATCGGTTTGGCTGCTCAAGATCTCCCCCGTCTTTATCATCCTCGGCGCCATCCTTCTGGGGATATCGCATCTGATCTATCTGAAACAAGTACTGAAAAAGTAAAATGGAACTCCTGGACCTCTATCTTGCACTGTTTATTGCTTTCTTCAAAATCGGACTGTTTGGCTTTGGAGGTGGTTATGCCATGCTGCCGCTGATACAACAGGAGGTGGTGGATGTACACCAGTGGATCACGGTAGCCGATTTCACTGATATTGTAGCTATCTCCCAGACCACACCGGGGCCTATCGCGTTCAACTCGGCTACATATATAGGCTACTCGGCTGTGACCGAGATGGGGTTCTCCACAGGCTACGGCGTGCTTGGCTCAGCCATCTGCACGCTCGCCGTGAGCATCCCCTCACTCATCATCATGACCATTGTCGTTGCATTTTTCTTCCGCCTGAAGAACAACAGATGGATGCAGGCCTCCCTTTCTGTATTGAAACCGGCCATCATAGGTTTGATAGCTTCTGCCGCACTCATGCTGATGAACGGTAATAATTTTGCTGACTATAAGAGCTGGATTATCTTTGGTGTGGTGCTGGCGGCATCGCTGAAGAAGGTGGATCCTATCCTGCTGATCGTGCTCTCAGGAGTAGCGGGACTCCTTCTCTATCCGGCATAATAAGGATGAATCAGGCTAGTCGCTCTCGTGTGGTGCTTTCTTAACCACTTCCTTAAGCTCAACTCTCTTCACTTTTCCTCCCCTGACGAGGAGCACCAGCAAGAAAAGAAAGGGTACACTCACAATTGCCCAGAACCATATCTCGCCATAAAAAGGGTCGTTGCTGTAATCAATACTGATATCGAGATTCAATGAGGCAATCTCCTCAGCAGCCATCGCAACGACTGATATCATCAACCCGAATAATATAAATAGGACTCTTCTCATCTACTGAAAATTACTGACTTCTGATTAGTGATTACTGATTGCTTAAACCCCGTACCGCTGCCTTAACAAACCTTACACCTAGATAGCTTACTGCTTACCGCTTATTGCTTACCGCTTTTTTCTGATAGGCAAGACGTTCTGTCCCGTTGGAGACGTAGATGATACCACAGAAGGTGAATTCCATCTCCTCCAGTATCCGCTGCATCACCACATTATCGCGATGAGTGTCTACCCTTATGTTGGAACATTGCCGGAAGCACCATTCGAAACAGGCCCTGGCTACACCTTTCTCCTTACCCGAGGAAGCGATACGATGTACCGAAGCATATGGATCGCTGTTCAGCCACTCACCCTCGTAAATCTTACTGTAGGTGGGATCATCTCCCGGGATAAAGCAAAAGGTGCCGACCGGTTCACCCGACTGGTTCTCACAAATGAAACTATGTCCCGCAGCGATCTCCTCTCTGATAAATGATTCCGTGGGATAACCATTCACCCATTGTGTGGCATTGCCGTTCAGACGCATAAAATCACGCGCAACGGCATAGATGGCCATTACTTCCGGGAGATCAGCCTCTGTTGTGCGACGGATGTCTGCGATCATTGAGGAATTGCACTATTTCTGTTTACTCTTTGCTTTTCTTCACTGCTGTTTTCGTTGCCGGCGTTTTCCTGGCCGATGCCGCCCCTGCAGTCGCTTTCTTTGCTTTAGAGTCCTTGGTGGTCGTTTTCTTCGCCGTGGACTTTTTCGCCGTTGTTTTTTTTGCAGCAGACTTTCTGGTGGATGCTTTCCCGTTTTTCTTTGCCGGCTTACCCTCTTTATCCTTATCGGCTTCAGCAATGAGCTTGCGACAATCATCCAGCGTCAGCTCAGCCGGCTGCATGGTCTTGGGGATCTTATAGTTCGATTTATTAAATGAGATATAAGGGCCATAACGACCGTTCAGCACCTGCAGATCAGGCTCCTCTTCGAATGTTTTGATGATCTTCTCGCTGTCTTTTTTCTCCTTCGCTTCTATCAGCAGAATCGCTTCATCGAGCTCTATCTCCAGCGGATCAACATCTTTGGGCAGAGAGACAAACTTATTGTTATGACGGACATAAGGGCCAAAGCGGCCGATACCGATGATCACCTCTGTATCCCTGAATGTTCCCAGGTTTCTTGGCAGATCGAAAAGCTTTAGCGTCTCTTCGAGGGTGATGGTCTCAATGGATTGTGATTTCTGTAGTGAGGCAAACTGCGGCTTCTCCTCTTCTTCCGAGACACCTATCTGTGCCATGGCACCGTAACGTCCAATCTTCACCGACACCTGACGACCCGTCTTGGGATCAGTGCCCAGTACTCTTTCACCCACCTTGTGTTCGATACGCATCTGCGTTGTCTCCTCCACGATGGGATGAAACTTCTTATAAAAATTGGCAATCGATTGATTCCACTGCGCCTTCCCTTCAGCTATCTCATCGAACTCTTTCTCTACTTTCGCGGTAAAATTGAAATCCATCACGGCGGAGAAGTACTCCACAAGGAAATCATTCACCACGATCCCTATATCGGTGGGAACCAGTTTATTCTTGTCGGCACCGACAATCTCTGTCTTATCACTATCTTTGATGTTCCCTTTTTTAAGTGTCAGGATATTATAGGTGCGCTCTACCCCCTCCACGATCCTTTTCTCCACGTACTCACGGTTCACGATAGTGGTGATGGTTGGTGCATAGGTGGAAGGACGACCGATACCCAGCTCTTCCATCTTGCGTACAAGCGCTGCCTCCGTAAATCGTGCAGGACGTTGTGTGAAACGCTCCGTGGCGGTGGTCTCAAGCATACCCAACACTTCACCTTTCCTCATGGGTGGCAACATGCCTTCATCATTCTCACCGTTCTCATCGTCCGTTCCCTCGAGGTAGACACGAAGGAATCCGTCGAACTTGATCACTTCACCGTTGGCAACAAATTTACCGTCGGCATTTGAAATAGTAATATTGGCTATCGTACGTTCCAGCTGGGCATCAGCCATCTGCGAGGCGATGGTACGCTTCCAGATCAGCTCGTAGAGCCGTTTCTCCTGTGCCGATCCCGGCACCTCATGCTCATTGATGTAGGTGGGACGGATGGCCTCATGTGCCTCCTGTGCTCCTTTCGATTTGGTGGTGTACTGACGTACCTGGTGATACTTCTCACCGTACTGTTCGTAGATCTCCGACTTGGCGGTGCCAATGGCCAGCCCCGACAGGTTGACCGAGTCGGTACGCATATAGGTGATCTTACCTGATTCATAGAGCCGCTGTGCTACCATCATCGTCTGTGCTACGGAGAAGCCCAGCTTTCTCGACGCCTCCTGCTGCAGGGTGGAGGTGGTGAATGGGGCTGCAGGTGATTTTTTTGCCGGTTTGGTCGAAACATCTTCGATGGAGAACTGAGCTATCTTCAGCTTCTCCAGCAGCGCCAACGCCTCCTCTTTGCTTTTCAGCCTTTTGTTGTACTCCGCCTTGAGCTCATACTGCTGTCCGTTCTCCTCTTTGGTGAAGAGGGCTACGATCCTGTAGGCTGCCTCAGAGGTGAAATTCTGTATCTCACGCTCACGCTCCACGATCAGACGCACGGCGACCGATTGAACACGTCCGGCAGAGAGGGCGGGCTTGATCTTTCTCCACAGTACGGGTGAGAGCTCAAAACCCACGATGCGGTCCAGCACACGACGTGCCTGCTGGGCATCTACCAGGTTCTGGTCTATTTTTCTGGGTGTTTTGATGGCTTCCTGGATCGCGTTCTTGGTGATCTCGTGAAAGACAATACGTCTGGTGTTCTCTGCTTTTAGATTCAACGCATCGAACAGATGCCAGGAGATGGCTTCTCCCTCGCGGTCCTCATCCGACGCAAGCCATACGGTTTCGGCGTTCTTAGCAGCGGCTTTCAGCTCTGAGACTACTTTCTTCTTGTCGGCCGGAACTTCATATATAGGCTTGAAATTATCTTCAATATCAATGCTGAAGTCTTTTTTCTTCAGATCACGGATATGCCCATAGCTGGACATGACATGAAAATCCTTGCCAAGAAATTTCTCTATTGTTTTAGCTTTCGCCGGGGACTCTACGATAACCAGATTTTTTTCCATTCAAATGCTTTTTCGTCTATCTGTTGTATGTGAGATACTTCACATTCAGGGTGCAAAAGTAGTAATTTTGTGGTTGCTTCTACAATTTTTTAAGAAATTCCTTATTTATTAAGCTATTTTTGTACTAGGTTCTGCTTTGTCAGCGATAAGCGGTAATTGGTAAGGGTCACTGACTAAACAAATTCAACCCCATAAATAGCCGAGAGCATCTCCCTCAGCTGGGAAGACAGCGAACGACGTACCTGCAACCTCATTTGGCAGCTCTCCCTGAAATCCTGTGTCCATCGGACCGAGTCAAACTGTTTCAACACACGCATCACATCATTCAGCAACGGATATTCAAATGAGAGTGTTATAAGATCATCCACTGTTTTCTCCACGATCACTGCATTGGCTATTGCATCAGTTGCCGCCTCCTTGTATGCCCTAATCAATCCACCGGTGCCCAGCAGCGTACCACCAAAATAACGCACCACCAGGATCAGCACATCGGTCAGTTCTGCCGAATTGATCTGCCCCAGAATCGGCTTACCGGCCGTACCTGACGGCTCGCCGTCGTCGTTAGCACGAAACTCATCCCGCTCCCACCCCAGCATGTAAGCCCAGCAGACATGGCGTGCATCGTAATATTTCTTGCGATGCTCCTCAACGATCTCCTTCACCTCCTCAGCGCTCTTCACCGGAACAATGTGCGAGATAAACTTGCTCTTCTTCTCGGTGAGATACCCCTCTGCCGGATATTCAATGGTTTTGTAACTATCCTCCATACCCCAAAATTAGTAAAAAGGGTTGGAAAGGTTCTGAGATCTTCACAAAAAACTGATACAACAACCCTTCATTCGGTAAAACATTTGGTATAATCATTTTATCGCCTAATTTTTGTATGTGATGAAATAAACAAAACGGACACAATAATTACATATTTAAGACATATATTCAATATTTAATCTTTATTATTATTTATTATATTAATATTGATATGATATACCGTTCTGTTTAATATGTTTGTTGAATACTTTCAATTTTTTTTTATTCTATTCTTATACTTTTAATTTCAAAGCAATGGACTACACATCACGAGGCATTGTTAGAAAACCTCCAAAAAAAGATTGGATTTGCCTCCTAACTTTTAAAAAAACATATACCCCTCTCCTTCATCTAATATCTCAATGCTCAATTCCATGGAAAGGGAGAATGGCGCAATACTTCGTAAATTTTGCAGCAAGTCTATTTCAAAGTGCTCTTTATCGCGTTTGATCAAATGTATCACTCAAAATATTTGTGATATTTTGAGCAAGAACTAATCATGAAGGATATGATTAACGGTAAGTTTTATCAATGAAAAAAAGTAACAAGAAAAAGCGGACTCAGAACCCGCCAACTAAATGCTTGAAATCCAAAAAGATTGACAGCTAAAAAAAGCCTTCCCTCGCCAGGAAAGCGAAAACTACCAAAATGAAAGCAAGCTCACAGGAAGTATCACTAAACTAACAAAGAAAGGCGCTGCAAAGATAACAAAAACACGGTAAATTCAAACACCCACGGGTTTGGGTATAGTTAATTTTCCGGATGCCTCCGAAAGTGAAGAATAGTAACAATTATGGTGGTGCAGTTTTAACTGTATTAAAATAGAATATTATTCCATCATTTATAAAGTATAATATCATATAATGTATGAAAAAGTTTAATATAAAGAAAACGATTCTGATTGCAGCATTATCATTAATTGCTTTTGCTGCAAATGCATTTTATGTTACAACTTCATGTGGTGCAACCTATAACGTAATAGGATGTGAAACTATGGAAGATGTAATAGAGACGGTAGATGCATTGGAAAGTCTTTGCCCATAAGTTTATAAGAAAGAAGGATAAGATCCGTATATCTGGATCTTGTCCTTCTGCTTTAAGTTAAATTGTAAAATTAAAATTTATCTTGTTATGCATGAAAAAAAATTTTATCTTGTTATTGCTGTATTGGTTGTGACAAATCTGATGTCTCAAAGAGTTTTCTCTCAAACGGTAATTGATAAAGCGGTATACCGATGCCAATACAAAAATACAACATTGAAAGATACGCTTGATGCGAATTATTTCACTACAGACTTCATGAATTTGGATATAGGTGAAAACTCGGTTGTTTTTTACAGTTCGCGGAAAAAAGAAAAGGATGCATATAAAAGAAAAATGCAGGAAAGCGGGACTTTCGATATGAACAAGATTAAAGAATCTCCCAAAGGAGTGAATAACTACAAAGTGTATACGAATTATCCAAATGGAAAGATAACGTACCAGGATGAACTGGTTGGACGAAGAAACAACTATTATTACGAAGAAGATTTATTGCCCATCCAATGGACTATCACATCTGAAAAGAAATTGATCTTGAAATATAATTGCCAGAAAGCCACCTGTACTTACATGGGTCGAAATTACGAAGCTTGGTTTACAACTGAAATCCCAATTAAGTATGGACCCTATAAATTTAGAGGTTTACCAGGCCTAATCCTGAAGTTACACGATACAAATAATCATTATGTTTTTGAAGCTACAGGATTTGAAAAACTATTGACTCCTGAAGATATCATATACGACGTTAAAGGGTTCCACAAAATATCGAAAAAAGATTTTCTTAAAATTCAATATTCCTTCGTAACAGATCCTCTCAATTTTATAGCCCAAAGTCTTGGCGTTAAAATTGAAGGCATTTCTACGCCGGGGGAGAGAAGCAAGGAAGGTATTCGATCAGATGCCTATCTACCAATAGAGTTAAGTAAATAATATTTTATCTATGCCTAAATATTGGGTGCTACTCCTCCTTTTCTGTTTATCCTTTCTGAATGTATGTTTGTCCCAAACAGTTAATATTGAAGGACGGATTATTGATTCTAACACTAAAATAGGGATTAGCGGGGCATCCGTCTATATTCTTGACTTAAACGATGCAATAATAGATTATGTTTATTCTGATGAAAATGGGACTTTTAGCATTGAATTGAATAAGAAAAGCATTGTGGATGGGCATAGCATCGTATTCTCTTATCTTGGCTACATGGAGCAAAAGAACCTGTTACGTATCTTTAAATCAAATACCATTATTGAATTAACACCCACGGAAATACCATTGCCGGAAGTAGAAATAATATCGCACCCCATAAAGGAGCAGGGAGATACGCTAATCTATAACGTGGCCCGGTTTAAAATGGCTCAAGATAGGAGTATCGCCGATGTTTTACGCAACATGCCGGGTATCCGGGTCACAGATGAAGGTACTATTTATTATCAGGGAGAGCCCATCAACAAATTTTATATTGAAGGTGTAGACTTGCTTGATGAAAAATATAAACTCGCCTCCAATAATTTAAAAGCTGATTACGTGGAATATGTGCAGGTATTGCAACAGCATGAACCGGTAAAGAGCCTGAGGGGTAAAACATTTGGTGAACAGGCGGCGATAAATTTGGTGCTTAATGAAGGGGCAAAACAGCGATGGCTATTCTCGGTTGATTTTGGTGTTGGGCTGCCACTTACCCTTTGGGACAATAGGCTCATGGCTATGTCTTTTGGGAAAAGTGCTCAAAATCTAAGCATGTATAAAAACAACAGCACCGGAGAGGATATAGCATCCGAGCTATCTTCTCCGGCAACTATTTCCGAGATTATCATAGATGCACGAATGCCAAAAGTGGAGAGAGGACTGTTTCAACCGAGCATGATATCCTCTCTCCCTATGGATAAGAAAAAATATCAATTGAATGCCTCGCACCTTATCACATCCAACCAGATCTGGAAGCTTTCTGAAGACAAAAATTTAAGATATCAAATCAGTTACTTGAAAAACAAAGAAAGGCAACAGTTGGATTCGGAAGTGTCGGCTGTTCTGGATGTTGATTCTACATTGATTATTCAGGAATTAAAAAAGAGTAATAGTTACCAAAACAAGCTGGAGGGTGAGCTTTCTTACACCCACAATGCTGACAACTTTTATTTGAGTAATAAATTGTCTTCCAATATCATTTGGGCTGAACAACACAATCGAATTGTTACACATCAATATGACATTGAAGAAAAATATAATCTACCTCAACAATTGTTGCGAAACGATTTTAGGATAGTTATTCCTCGAAAAAAAGGACGTCTGGAAGCGACCTCACTTACTCAGCTCGCTACTTTATCACACTTTGCATCGTTTCAGATAGGAGATGCATCTAAAACGCATCCTTATACACAAGAATATGCATTAAAAAATATGACTACTTCCAATCAGGTATCATATACCTTTCAACTTAACAAATATCAGATAAAAAATAATATAGGAGTTGATTTTACCTCCCAGAGGTTAAACTCTCTCTCACATCCACCGGCATTAATAGATATCCTGGATCATGAAAACGATGCGGCTTTCAAAAATATCACTTCATATGTTGAGACGCAAATGGGATACAAATCCGATAAGTTGGATTATTACTTCAATTTATTACTAAAACATTCATCTGTAACGATACAAAATAAGGATTCGTTGCAAAACGGGTACACTTTCGTTCATTTTCTTCCTTCTGCCGGGTTAAAATATTATCCCTCTAATTGGTTGACGCTATCCTTAAAGGGACAAGTGACGGATAATATTGCAGACATTCGAACATTATATCCTCAAACAATATTTATCAATTATAGGATCCTGAACTCTTTCACCGGAAAACCAACACAAAGTCTTTCTCATAAATATGTATTATCTTTGATATACAGAAACCCTGTAAAAGGTTTTTTCATGGAAGGGTCAGCAGGGTATTCCATCATGAAACGTCATTTAATAAATAAAACATTCTTTATAGATGACCTTTTCCAACAAAACGAGTCACTGTTCACGAAAAATAATATTTATTCTCCCATACTGGGAATAAGTGGATCTAAAATGTTTGGCTGGTGGAACACGAAACTCTTTTTGAATGGGTTTTATAAAGAAAGTGAGTATACATATATAGTACAAAACCGGCAAACTGATTTTTCCAGTAAATCCTATTCGATAAATTTAGGTGTGACAATACAACCCCGAAAATGGTTCAATAATGAATATGAACTGAGATATATCAATAATATGCTTGCAGGGAACGATACAGGAAATAATAATTTTTCAACATCCTATTTTCAACACTCGCTATCCACTTACTTTTTTCCTTGCACCAATATACAAGTTGGTATAAAACAGGACCTTTTTCGCACGAAAAAGGTAAATTACTATTTCGCTAATTTTAATGTTTTATATAGATTTAAAAAGATGGATATCAGCTTGGAAATAAGAAATTTAACAAACCAGACGCATTATGTTTTTGAGAATGTCGTAGATTTCTATAAATCGCGCATTACACGTACCATGAGACCCCGGGAGATTATGATAAAAATGAATTTAAACTTCTAAGTTCTTTATCGGTAATAGTTTCACACCTGTTTCGATTGTAGGGAACGCCGGTCCATGGAAATTTTCAGGGCTCCCCGGATTGATAATGAGCATCCAAGACACCAAAGGGCATTACACTTTTGAAATAAGCGGCCTGGAAAATACCAGAGAACCCATAGAATATATTGAATACGGCGCCCGAAAATATACCCGTACCGACCGGATAACCTTTTTGCGCACCAACGCCAAAGCATCCAATATTGGCTGGGTTCGATATTTGGAGGCAAATTCACCCAAAAAAAATGAATCGGACTTTATACCGGCGAGCGGTGGTGCGAGATATAATTTCTTGGAAAGAGATTTTTAAACAAGTTGGTTATGAGACGTATTACCGACCTCTTTTTGTTTTTTTATGCTGTTATCTACTTCTTTAAAATCGCAAACTATGGATATAAAAGGATAGGTTAGGGATGATGCGGGCAATTTGTCGAGCGTGGTAATCACAATCACCTCTGAAGATGAAAGTGATGTGATTACCTATGCCATAACAGATAATTCAGGTAATTTCTTCCTGAAAAACGTGGATATGGCAAATGCACACTTTATTCGTGCCCGCTTGATGGGATACGCAACGCAAACAATACTGCTGGACGAGAATAAAACCGATTATTCTTTTCTTTTGGTTGAGGAGTCAATCCAATTGAATGAAGTGTTGATAAAATCAGCCAGGATATCGGGTGTGGGAGATACTACACGCTATCTTGCATCCTCATTTGCTAAAGAAAACGACATCACACTTGGCGACATCATTAAACGTATGCCCGGGTTCCACGTTCTTCGAAATGGAGTTTTCGCCTATCAGCGCAAAATCTATTGAATAAAAAAAGTTTTGTTTTCTTTCTTATACAGACATGATGTCGATAGAGCGGAGATATCAAATTCGACCATTTTCACTGTTATTTTCTGGGATAACATCATTTTAAGTGTGTCCTGATGAGGGTGCTGGCGGTGTAGCGTATCACCGAGAAAAGAAGACAGTGGTGAACCAAAAAGGGGGTTTCGATCGACACCCCCTTTTTGAATTATCGGTTTCCTCTTTTAAGGAACAGAATTGATCTTTTCACCGCTCTATAAGTGAATCATGAAGATTTTACCCGCACTTGGAAGCACCGCAGTTGCGGCATTTCAGACACCCCTCCTCGTAGACCAGGGTCTCATGTCCGCAGACGGGGCATTTCTGCCCTTTCGCTTCCGTTTCACTGGGCAGGTATTTCTTCAGTGCCCTTTCCACTCCGTTCTTCCAGGTGTTGATGGTCTCACTGTCGAGCTCCAGCCCCGACACCAGCTTGATCACCTGGTCAATGGGCATACCGTAACGCAGCACCCCTGAGATCAGCTTGGCATAGTTCCAGTACTCAGGATTGAACTTCCCATCCAGTCCCTCAATGGTTACCTTATACCCCCTGCGTGTCTGAAACTGAAAATCGTAGTGCTTCCGGCCGTCATTGTCGTACGCTTTGATGATTTTACCGGTAGAGACAGTCTTCGGCACCATGATACCATCGTCCTCATCGTTGATACCGGTAAATATTTCATAGGGCCTGCCGTTCAACAACCCGATGAAAGCGATCCACTTCTCCTTGTTATTCTGGAACTTGATCACATCGGCTTGCAGCTCAATAGGACGCGAGGTGACGATCTGAGGCATTTCATAACAGTCGTCATCTGCTTCTTCATTCTCTTTCTTATCCTCTTTATCATTTGAGAGTAGTACCCCTGCACGTGATCCGTCACGGTAGACAGTACATCCCTTGCAGCCACTCTTCCAGGCTTCCATATACAACTCACCCACCAGCTCTTCCGTCGCATCGTTGGGCAGGTTGATGGTCACACTGATGGAGTGGTCCACCCATTTCTGTACGCGTCCCTGCATTTTTACCTTCTGCAACCAGTCCACATCATTGGAGGTGGCCTTGTAGTAGGGTGATTTGGCTACCAGCTCGTCGATCTCTTCACTGCTGAAGCGCTTGGTGGTCGGATAACCCTGTGCTTCCATCCATGTCACAAATTTGTGATGGAACACCACATATTCCTCCCACGAATCACCATTTTCATCAATGAAATCGACCTTCACATCCCTGTCGTTCGGATTCACCTTTCTACGCCGTTTATAAACCGGAAGGAATACCGGCTCGATCCCCGAGGTGGTCTGTGACATCAGGCTGGTGGTGCCTGTAGGAGCGATAGTGAGACAGGCAATATTGCGCCGCCCGTACTTCACCATATCTTCATACATCTGTGGATCAGCATCTTTCAGCCGATTGATGAAAGGATTGTTTTTTTCTCTTTCGGCATCGAAGATCTCAAAAGCACCCCGCTCTTTGGCCATATCTACCGATGAACGGTACGCATTGATGGCTACGGCGCGATGTACCTTCTCTGAGAAATCGGTACCCTCGTCGGTCCCGTAACGGATACCCAATGCAGCCAGCATATCCCCCTCGGCGGTGATACCCACACCTGTACGACGACCCTGTAATGTTTTCCGCTGGATCTTCTTCCAGAGGGTGCGTTCGGATGATTTCACCTCTTCCGTCTCAGGATCATTATCAATTTTTTCCAGTATCTTGTCTATCTTCTCCGACTCAAGGTCGACAATATTATCCATGATCCGTTGTGCCAGCTGCACATGCTTGCCAAACAGGTCGAAATCGAAATATGCATCCTCCTTAAATGGGTTCACCACGTATGAGTAGAGGTTGATAGCCAGCAGACGACAACTGTCGTAGGTACACAACGGTATCTCACCGCAGGGATTTGTGGAAACGGTCTTGAAACCCAGGTCGGCATAACAGTCGGGCACCGACTCACGGATGATGGTATCCCAGAAGAGCACTCCCGGCTCGGCCGATTGCCATGCGTTGTGTACAATTTTGTTCCAGAGATCCTGCGCATTGATAGTCTTCTGATATTTCGGCTGGTCTGATCCGATGGGATACTTCTGAACATAGGGTATCTTTTCGGCAGCGGCCTTCATGAAATCATCGTCTATTTTCACCGATATATTGGCACCGGTCACCTTCCCCTGTTCCAGCTTGGCATCAATAAAATTCTCCGAATCGGGATGGTTGATAGAAACACTCAGCATCAGGGCACCGCGCCGGCCGTCTTGTGCCACCTCACGCGTGGAGTTGGAATATCGTTCCATAAATGGAACTAACCCCGTGGATGTCAGTGCGGAATTCTTGACGGGTGATCCCTTTGGACGGATGTGCGACAGGTCATGTCCCACACCTCCACGACGTTTCATTAGTTGCACCTGTTCCTCATCGATACGGATGATCGCACCGTATGAATCGGCGTTACCATCCATCCCGATCACAAAACAGTTGGACAATGAAGCTACCTGGAAATCGTTCCCTATACCGGTCATGGGACTCCCTTGCGGAATAATATACCTGAACTGATCGAACAGATCAAACAGCTCTTTTTCACTCAATGGATTGGCATACTTTTTCTCGATCCTCGCAACTTCTTTTGCCAATCGCCAATGCATATCCTCGGGTGTCTTCTCATAGATCACTCCCTGACTGTCTTTAAGCGCGTACTTGCTCACCCATACCTTCGCCGCAAGCTCATCACCCTTAAAATACTCCAACGATGCACTATTTGCTTCGTCAAAAGTGTAGCTCTTTTTTTTCATCAGCTGATAATAATTAAAATAAATTGACTTTTAAAATGTTTCCTGATTAACCTGAACTGATCAGTTATTTTTCATTACAGGTACCGTTTGGTTATGCAAGTATACAGAAACTTTCCAAATAAGCAAAATTTTTCAATATCTATTTATCAACAATCGGGAAAGTTTTCCCAAATATTTTTCAATCACTTGTTTACCTGTGTATTAACTTTTATCAATCATGAGAAAGTTGTCTTTTTTGTCTAACTTCACTGATACGCAAAAAGATAAAAAAAATTACTTTCACTAATATATCACATGAATGAATTGAAACAAAAAAATCACTCAACAGGCTGAACCTGTTGAGTGATTTAGTTTTAAAGTAAAAAAAGTGTATGAAAACCCTAGTCGTTGAAATTTTTCACAGCACCCATAAACAGTATGGCACCTGTGGAGTTCTCCTGTATAATATAGATAAAGGGTCGCTCGGCATTGAAGATCACTCTTCGCGGTTCTGACGGCATCGATGTCAGCTCCATGCCGACCACAGTTACGGCTGCTGCCTCTGTCCCCGACTCATCGGTACTGATATAGGTGTCCTGCTTCACAAATGAAATCCTGGCGGGTAGATCAGTTATCCCCGAGAAATCAGCAGCATCGGTAAAGGCAATCCCCATTCCCATCTTCGTGAGTACTTCGTTTAACTTCTTGCTGTACTCCGTCTTGAATTTCGGCAGGAACAGATCCACCTCAGCTTCACGCATCCCCGTTTTCAGGCTGTGCCAGTAATCATTCTGCCGGGTGGCGGCAAGCACCTCCTTCAGTGTTTTACCCTCTCCGGGCAGTAACACCATCATGCTGAATGCCTGGTTGCCATAGGGCAACTGTACCACCTGCAGCAGCTGATTCTCCGTATAGTTAAACTTTGCCTTTTGCTTCATCATATCCACCTGTTGTACTGTGCCCTCTTCATCCGTGAAAGGCTTTTTTGTTGTATTTTTCACCTCAAACTCAGTCGTCCATATCCCCTTGAAGTAGATCGCATTGAGCAGATACATCAGGTCGTCGGATTTGGTCTTGTCTATCACCTTTTCAATCAACCCGTTGGTGTTATCTGAAGCCCACTGGTTGATGACAGAGGTGGTAGCAGGATTGGAAAAATCGACCTGCTGCACCGTGGCATCGAAATAAGATCGGTTGGTATTGGTAAACCCGGGATTGATCGCCACCGATTGATTGGTGAAGATGGCGTTGGCAATCGAAAGGCTTGTGGAGGGATCGGTCTTCAGGAGTGCCTCTTTCAGTTTTTTGTAGTAATCGTTGATCGCCTCATCATCCGGGAAATCACGCCATCGGAGTGCCTCCTGCATGACTGTTTTCGTGTCACCGGCGGCACCGTTCTGCGTCATCGCCAGCGCCATGCTCAGGCTAAGAGGTGACACCATGAAATTGTGATCCTTATCAAGGGATTCTTCATCGAACACATTTTCAAAAAAGGCAAATGCAAAAGACTGGTCAGTTTTCACCATCTCCTGTTCGGCAGACCGGAGATTGATCTGAATCGGATCAGTCAATGTGCCGGAAGGGGTTTCAACTTCATTCTTATCACAGGAGGAGGCAAGCGATAAACCAATGATGGCCGTGAAAAAAACTGTATAGATTCTTGATTTCATAGTGCTTCAATTATATATAGAATTAATATTCGTAACTGTAAGATGCTTTAAGAGGCCAAATTGTTGCAACAATACCATTAAAAAAAGTTATTATCTCCATTTTGTGTGAGAAAAACGGAAAATCAAAATCATTTCTCCTGCTGCACCCCACTAAGACAAAATTATTGCTTAATTTTGCAGGTTATCAATTATCACCTTTAAATACTGTTTGTTGGAATGAGAAAATGGCGTATCGAAGATTCGGAAGAACTGTATAATATCAACGGCTGGGGAACCGGTTATTTCTCCATTAATGAAAAAGGTCATGTGCAGGTCACTCCCCGCAAGAAAGAGAGCAATGGAGTAGATCTCAGTGATCTCATGCGTGAGCTCTACCTGCGTGATGTCTCCTCACCCGTGCTTATACGGTTCCCTGAAATACTGGACAACAGGATCGAAAAGATATCCAGCAGTTTTGCTGCCGCATCAAAGGAGTATGAATACAATGCACAGAACTATATCGTCTACCCCATCAAAGTGAACCAGATGCGCCAGGTGGTGGAGGAGATCGTATCGAGCGGAAAACGATTCAACATAGGACTGGAAGCAGGCTCCAAACCGGAACTACACGCCGTGCTGGCCATTAACACCGACGATAACTCCTTCATCATCTGTAACGGATACAAGGATGAGAGCTACCTCGAATTGGCACTCCTCTCACAGAAAATGGGGAAGAAGGTGTTCATCGTGGTGGAAAAACTGAATGAGCTCCACCAGACCATCAAAATAGCAAAACGACTTAAGGTAAAACCAAATATAGGCATACGGGTGAAACTGGCCAGCTCCGGCAGCGGCAAGTGGGAAGAATCGGGTGGTGACGGCAGCAAGTTCGGCCTTAACTCCAGCGAGCTGCTGGAAGCACTGGAGGTGCTCAAAGAAAATAAACTGAGTGAATGCTTCCAGCTGATCCACTTTCATATAGGGAGTCAGATCACCAAGATACGCCGTATAAAGACCGCACTGCGCGAAGCGGCGCAGTTTTATGTGCAGCTGCACTCCATGGGTTTCAAACTTGAATTTGTGGATATCGGCGGTGGCCTGGGGGTGGATTACGACGGTACACGCTCCTCGTTTACCGAGAACAGCATCAACTACTCCATACAGGAGTATGTGAACGACTCTGTCTTCGCATTCGTCGATGCGGCCAACAAGAATGAACTACCTCATCCCAACATTATCACCGAATCGGGGCGTGCCCTCACGGCACATCACTCCGTACTTGTGTTTGAGGTGCTTGAGACAACCACCCTTCCCGAATGGTCTGAGGAGATGGATATCCAGGAGGATGATCATGAGCTGGTGAAGGAGTTATATAACATCTGGGATTCACTCACACAGGCACGCATGCTCGAGTCATGGCATGATGCGCAACAGATACGGGAGGAATCACTCGATCTCTTCAGCCTCGGCATGCTCGACCTGAAAACAAGAGCACAGGTGGAGCAGCTCTATTTCTCGATTGCCCGCGAGATCAACACCACCAGCAACAGGGCCAAGCATGCACCCGAGGAGCTACGTCAGCTGGCTACTCTCCTTCCCGACAAGTACTTCTGTAACTTCTCACTGTTCCAGTCACTCCCCGACTCATGGGCGATTGATCAGGTGTTCCCCATCATCCCCATTCACCGGCTGGACGAGAAGCCGGACAGGACAGCCACACTGCAGGATATCACCTGCGACTCCGACGGGAAGATTGCCAATTTTGCCTCGCAGGACGGATTTCGCTCTTCCTACCTCCCGGTACATAGCCTGAAGAAAAACGAACCCTATTATATCGGTGTATTTCTTGTGGGAGCTTATCAGGAGATCCTGGGTGACCTGCACAACCTCTTCGGTGATACCAACGTGGTTCACGTATCAACAAGCGAGACAGGATATAAAATCGATCAGGTGATCGATGGTGAGTCAGTGGCTGAGGTGCTGGAGTATGCGCAATACAACGCCAAAAAACTGGTACGCACCGTGGAGACATGGGTGATGAGCTCGGTAAAACAGGGTAAGATCTCAGTGGAAGAGGGAAAAGAGTTCCTTTCCAACTACCGCTCCGGACTGTATGGGTACACGTACTTAGAATGAAGAATGAAGAATGAAGAATAACTGACTACTAAACCGCTGCCCTTGGCAACCTTCCACCAAAAGAGCTTATAGCTTTTAGCTTTTGGCTTATTGCTTATAGCTTATTGCTAAAACCTTCTTAACAACATCCCCCCATATCACAATCCTCATCTGAGATCTCAAACTCGATGGTAGTGTGCTGCACCCCCAGCTTCAGCAAAGTATCACGTATCGCAGCCTTGAGCGGGCCCAGCTCCGCCATCGATTGCTCCCTCTGCAGGACAACATGGATCGTAAGCACATTGTATTGCCCGTCCACAGACCATGCATGCAGATCATGGACACTCTCCACACCTTCCATCTTCACGATCGATCGCCGTACCTCATCCATATCCACCGCTGCGGGACTGCCCTGCAGGATGATATGCATGCTCTGCCGGATATTGCGATAGACATTATATAGAATGAAGAGCGTGATACCCACAGAGAGCAGCGGATCAATGATTGGTGCATCCACGAAATACATCACCCCTGCACCAATCAGTACGGCCACCCATCCCAGCACATCCTCCAGCAGATGGAGGGAGACAACCCGTTCATTGAGAGAGCTCCCCCTGCGCAGACGGAGGACCGCCAGCCCGTTCACCACCACCCCCAGCACAGCCAGCAACAGCATCCCCTTCACATCAGGTTGCTCTGGGTTGAACAGGCGAGGAATGGCCCTCATCAATATCACCACACTACCTGCCAGCAGCACTACTGAATTCACCACGGCACCCAGGAGCGAGAAGCGCTTGTAGCCGTAGGTATATTCCTTCGTGCTGGGCCTCTTCGATACCCTCTGGAAATACCATGAGAGTCCCAGCGAGAAGCTGTCACCCAGATCATGAACCGCATCAGAGAGTATCGCCACACTGTTCGTCAGTATTCCTCCGACAAACTCAATGATCGTGAATGAAAAGTTCAGGAAAAACGCCACTTTGATGTTCTTCACATCTTCGTGCACGGGATGATGATGGTGTGCATGCATATCGCAAAACTTATTTTGATATAAACGTAAGGAGAAAAATATTGTTCAATGCAGCTCTTTCACCTTAATTACCTATATTTGCACATAATAACAACAAAATAGTATAATCGTATGAAACACATCAATAACTGGTTACTTGCAGTAACCTTTTTATGCATCATCACATCGTGTAACGATACGAAACAAGAAACCACAATTTTGAAACAAACCGATTTCTCACTGCCCCCAGTGGCAGAAATGATCCCCGACACATTCACCAACTTCGGGCAACAACGAATAGACAACTATGCATGGTTGAGAGATAAGAACAACCCGAAGGTGATCGC
>JADMKJ010000003.1:22774-48778 GCA_015478855.1 Proteiniphilum sp. | reverse complement strand
CTATTTATTGCACTTGTGGAATGATTAGTTCTTCAGTGATATTGATCTCTTTGAACCCCATCTCTCTCAACAATGTGGTGATCGCCATTTTAGCCTGTTGGGTTGCCTCAGCAAAGATCCCTTGTTCCATGGCATCACGTATCATCACATTCTTCTCCCGCGATAGGGCATCGTTGTAATCAGATATTTTAATGGGATTGAATGCATTCTCACTTTCATTGAACACCTCAACCGATTTTTCATCAATCACGGTATCCAGGATCTTAGGCCGGGGGATGGAGACATGTACGGTAGTATCATTCTTCACATCCACCTTAATCCTGTTGAAATCGACCCCTGCCTTGATATATCCGTTGTACTTCAGCAGGAAATATTTATCGGTCAAAGGCACATTGATGTTCAGAAATTTCATATAATCCTTATAACTGATCACACCGGTATAATTGTGCTTCACCAGTGCCAGCTCCTGCATATAGGTAATACGGTTCATCACGGATGAACTGTTGTATCCTCTCTCTTTCTCACTCCTGCTGTTGTTCACAAGCAACAGGACAGCCAGTATCAGCGTTGTGAGAAAGAAAAACAGTGTTGAGACAGAGATTTTTTTTGTAGAATTGTTCACTTCCAATTTAGTTTATTCATTATAACAATCTCACCGCTTCTCACTTCAGACAGGTTGAAGACTCCTCCAAAATAAATTGGCGGCCTGGTAATATTCATAGTGTTAATTCGGTCGAACCCACAGACTCTTACTTCCTGTTTACAGTGCAATTCCATTTTCCGGTGGATGCAATGTTCCTCCATGACTTATTGTATACAAAAATAGTAATTAAGTAATTAGAAAAAAGTTTTTAAAGTTTTTTTATTGGTAATAAAACAGAAAACCACGTTATGTGATTGTGTTACGCTTTAATAGATCCCTCATCTGTTCCCGATTCCCTGTATTCCATTGGGGTTTTACTATATTTTTTTAAAAACTCCCTGTAGAAATATGCCTTGTTACTGAATCCGGACGAATACATGATCTCCTTCACGTTCTTGTTCGTGGTTCTCAATAGCTTCCCTGCATGTTTCAATCTGATTGATCGAATGAACTCGGTGGGTGTTTTACCGGTGACCTGTTTAATTTTTCTGTATAGCTGTATATTACTGATTGCTGTCTCGCTGGCTAAAAGTTCAATGGACAGATCCTCATTGTTGAGATTATCGTAAATCACATTCAGTATACTTATCAACAGATCCTTGTCTTCCTTATGTACGAGAGCACCTTCATACTGTTCCAGCGCAAAGTAAGGTGAATTATTATAATCCTCCAGTACAGTTTTCTTTTTAAGCAGGCTCTTCACCAATGCCTCTAAATGCCTGAAGTTAAACGGCTTGCTTATATAGGCATCCGCGCCTGTCTCAAATCCTTCAATCTGGCTCTCAATTGAATTTCTGGATGACAATAATATGATAGGTATATGACGTGTAAAGTCTGAGCCTTTCATTCTTTTCACAAATTCAACACCATCCATCACCGGCATGATGATATCACTGATGACTAATATGGGTCTTTGTTTTGAAATAATCTCCAGTGCTTCACTCCCATTTGAAGCTTCCAGTATTGCATAACCTGACCCTAACAGCTCCTTGATCATCAAACGTATTTCCACATCATCTTCCACCACCAGTATAAACGCATCACCCTGATGTACAATATCCTCCTGAAGAGTATGAGCTTCATGGAATAATTCCACATGAACACAATTGCCTGTAGGGTATTGCATTAAATCCTTTTCCCGATATGAAGTATCCTCAGCCATAGCAGTGAGCGTTAATTCCGGAAGATCAACAGCAAACGAGGTGAACGACACGCCGTCGCTGTCCACACGGATATCTCCGTGCATAACCTGAACGATGCTTTTACATAATGCCAGCCCTATACCATGTCTGGGATAGTTCCCAAAGGAGAGCTGTTTTTCAAATTGATTAAGCACCTCAAACTTATCGAACAGCCGGTCAAAACAATCAGGTTTTATTCCCACACCACTATTTCTAACTTCAATGCAAAGCTTATTCCCTGCCACAGAGATAGTGATCCCGATATGATGCTCTTCGGGGGTGAACTTAACTGCATTCGACAATAGGTTGAATATGATTTTTTCAAGACTGTCCCTGTCGGTCTGCCAACAGATATTCTCTGGCGAAGAAATAATTGCATAGGTAATCTTCTTTTGCTCCAGGATCTCCAGGAAGTTATCTATCGCATACTTGATTAACTCAGGCACATCAACTGTTTCCACCTTCAGCTGAAGATGTCCGGTTTCAGCCTTCCTGAATTCTACCAGCTGCTCGATAAGATGTTGCATCCTCTCTGAGTTCGATTTGATTACCTGTAAATATTTTCTGGTAATATTGTTGTTCCTGTTCTCCTTGATCAACTTGTCACAAGGCCCGTAAATAAGTGTCAATGAGTTTGAAAACTCATGTGCAATATTTGTGAAGAAACTCAGTTTACCCTGATGAATCTCTTCAATCTTCTGTTTTTCAAGCTCCTTCATCCTGAGATCACTGCTCACCTTTAATCTGTATAAGATGATCTCTCTCACAAGAAATAAAAGTACCAGGAACAGTATGGTATAGAACAGATATGCCATGTTGCTGTTCCACCAGGGAGGCGTGATCTGCACAGGGAGAGTGAAGATGGTTTCTCCCCAGATCTTGTTCGCGTTACTGCTCTTGATTTTTAGCAGATACTCACCCTTTGGAATATTGGCGAACATCACCGCATTTGAGGTGCCAATGTTCACCCACTCGTTATGAAATCCCTCCAGTTTATATGCTATTTCACATTTGTTTGACGTCAGGTAGTCGATAGGTATAAAAGAAAAACCAAAAGAGTTATTTTTATGGGAGAGTGTAAGCACCTCTCTGTTCTTTTTTCTGACAATATACCCGGATAGGTTCGTTTGTATATTATCGAGATAAAAAGCGTCCAGCCATAATTCAGGCATATATTCACTCTGAATGATTTCTAGGGGATTGAATCTGCTAAAGCCGCTGATACCACCAAAATAGAAATCAGAGGAGACGCTGCTTGCATAGTAGGCTCCGTCAGAGAACTCATTATCATGTAATCCATCATCAGTGAAATAGGAGATTATTCGGTATCTGTTATTCTCAGGGATAAGCTTTGCCAATCCGTTGTTGGTACTCACCCATAAGTTATCCTTTGCATCCATGAGAATACCATGGATGGTATTATTTGGCATTCCATCCTGTTCATTGAAATGTACAATCACTGGTTTCTGACCACTCTTCCAGGTTAATCTGTTTAATCCCATACTTGTACCGGCCCAAAGATTCCCTTTATGATCATCAAACAAACAAAGCACATCATCATTCCCATAAAAGTTGGGATTGTCTCCTGATAATTTAAACACTTCAAAATTACGGCTGTTTTTATTAAACCTGTTCACCCCACCACCACGGGTACCAATCCATAAATGGTTACCTCCATCTTTGATAATTGAGTATACGATATTGTTACTCAACGAAGATTCACCTTCGGTGAATACAAACTGACTGTAATCAATGACACTGTAAGGCTGTGTGGAATAATCAATTTCCAGTTTATACATACCGTATCCACTGGTACCCACCCATAAAACATCATCGTTATCAGGCAAAATAGCATAGACAGAAGAGAGTATCATGTTCCCGGGAAAATCCAATGAATAGATGCGTTTTGCCTTCTTATCGTAATAGTTGATCCCTTCACCATCCGTACCAATCCATAGCTCATTCCTGTTCCCTTCAACAATTTCAAATACAGAATTACTCAGAAGCCCATCATCGGTACTATACCAATCACTGTATTCCAGCTCATTCGTCTCCCTGTTCTGTGTAAAATTGACAATCCCGGCTCCCTTTGTACCAACCCAGAGTGATTGATGTTCATCTTCAACAAAAGTTCTTACTGCACCACTTCCGAAATGTTGAAACTGCTGGTAACTTTCCAGCGAATAGGTTTTAAAAAGCTCATTGAAAGGAACAATCTTATAGACTCCCTTCATATCAGTGCCTGCCCATATAATATCCTGACTGCCTACCTGAATATCCAAAACAGGACTGTTACTGATCACCCCTTGCATACCGCTAACAGGGTGGTAATGATACAATCCCTTGCTTGTGGCCAGGTAAATTGACTCATCTAGGAATCCCAGATCGTTCAGTGAACCTATTTCCTCATTTACAGAGATCTTCTTCAAATCTTTATTCTTCTCATCATACAGATATATTGTTTCATCGGTAGTCTGAAATACAGGGTTGCCGGATGACGAGAGGAAGACATTCTCAATTGAGCTCAGCAACGTAAATTGATCTATATCGCCAACAATGAGCTGATCCTCATGTTGACGCAGTGCTATCTTAAAGAGGCTTTTCTCCCTTGTCAGGATCCAGAGCTGATCTTTATCGTCAATTATAATTTTCCTGATGTTCAGCTTCTCATCGATATCAAGCGGCTCAAAACGATTGTTGAGGGAATGAAAGAAATATATACCCTGCTGATACACCGAAGCAATAATCCTGCCTGATCGGTTCCCGGCAATCAGATAGGAATGCTCATTTGTAACCTCTCTGTGTAATGAATCTACAAAAAAGCGTTCAAACCTGTTCTCTCTTATATGCAGCCTGTTAATTCCAAAATCGGTGGCAATCCATAAAATATCTTTTTTTTCTTCAATTATATCTCTGATAATATTATTGCTGATACTTTCAGCATTCCCCGTGGAGGGTTTATATACCCTGAACTCTTTGCCATTGTACATATTGAGTCCATCCCAGGTACCAAACCACATCAATTTACTGGAATCCTGAAAAACAACATTCACAGAACTGTTTGACAATCCATCTTTATTACTCAGTATACGGATATCGTAATTGTTGGCTTCACTCATCAATGACAGAAGCAGGAAAAACAGGTGAACAATATATCTCATTTTGAAACAATATTACCTTCAAATATAACACTTAAGATTGAGAATCAGTCCTCTCTGAAGCGTGAAAAATAAAATATAAATGAGATTTATTCTTTTGAAAGATATGTATACTCATTTGAACAGATAGTATACCACAGGCAAATTATTAATGGTTAATTTTGACTAAATCTATAAAACATAATCATGGATATCGCAAAACGTTTTCAGCAAAACCCACTGCTCTCCCCTGCCGACCTCAAGCCGGGAATTGAAGGAATGGAGATCACCTGTCTGCTCAATCCCGGAGTATTCAGGATGAATGGTAAGACATGGCTCCTGCTACGGGTAGCGGAGAGACCCAGACAGATTGAGGGTAAGATCAGCTTTCCTGTTTATAATAAAGAGGGTAAAATTGAAATAGTGAACTTCGATATTAACGATCCGTTACTGGATGCAACCGATCCACGTGTCATCAAATACAAGGGAGAGAACTACCTCACCACTCTATCCTATCTGCGACTGGTTTACAGCAAAGATGATATTCATTTTCATGAAAATCCCTCCTATCCTCCTTTTTTTGGTGAGGGAGCACTGGAATCTTTCGGCATTGAAGATTGCCGTGTGGCCACCATGGACGATGGTTATTACCTCACCTATACTGAGGTATCACCCGTAGCCGTGGGTGTTGGACTGATCATCACCAACGATTTTAAAAAGCTGGAGAGGAAGGGAATGATCTTCCCGCCTCACAATAAGGATTGTGCCTTGTTCGAGGAAAAAATCAACAACAGGTACTATGCGCTACATCGTCCCAGCAGTCCTGAACTGGGTGGCAACTATATTTGGATTGCGGAGTCACCTGACCGGTTGCATTGGGGGAACCACAGATGCATTGCAGTTACACGTGAAAATGCATGGGACTCAGCTCGTGTGGGTGCCGGTGGACCACCTATAAAAACAGCGGAGGGATGGCTTGAGATATACCATGGAGCCAATGCACATCACAGGTACTGCCTGGGTGCATTACTACTCGACCTGGATGACCCGTCGAAGGTTCTTGCAAGAAGTGAGGAACCCATCATGGAGCCTACTGCCGATTATGAGCAAACCGGCTTTTTCGGTAATGTAGTCTTCACCAACGGGCACTATGTGGTGGGTGATACAATCAGGATCTTTTATGGTGCCAGCGACGAGGTGATCTGTGGTGCTGAATTCTCCGTCCGGGAAATAATTAACAGTTTACAATAAAATCAGATGTCAAACAAAATCGTGGGAGAATTCAGGTTCTTCCGTTCACAGCCGTTAAATATCAGGACACTGCTGGCTACGAACCTGCTCTATGCATTGCTGCTTCCCATCATCGAGATCTTCGTTGGGGCATACATCATGCGCAACACGGGCAGCCCCGCCTATGTAGCTATTTACCAGCTATGCATGTATTTAGGTGTTGTATTGACATCGGTGTTGAACGGGATGCTGCTGAAAAGGTTCAAAGCAGCACTGCTCTACGGTATCGGCATTATTCTCTCTGCGATCATACTTATGACAATGATGTTTGTACGTTCTATCGGCATCGTGGAGCTGGGGATCACCGGCCTGATCCTGGGGGCTTCCACAGGTTTCTTCTGGACAAACCGCTATCTGCTGACACTGAACGCGACGAACGATGACAACAGAAACTACTTCTTCGGGCTGGAATCGTTCTTCTTTTCACTCTGGAGCATCACGGTACCACTTATTGTGGGTGCCTTTCTCGCGTCAATAGATGGTAAGTACTTTCTCGGCAAACTGCTGGAGGTAAACAACGGGTATCAGATCATCACCGTATTCAGCCTGTTGATTGCCATCGCGGCCTGTTTTGTTTTATCGAAGGGCACCTTCGACAACCCGGTTCAGAAAAAGTTCTTCCATATAAAATTTCACAAACTGTGGCGGAAACTACTGATGTTGGCAGGCCTGAAGGGGATGGTCCAGGGCTTCCTGGTGACAGCCCCGGCCATACTGGTGATGCGGTTAGTGGGTGATGAAGGCTCTCTGGGATTGATCCAGGGTGTGGGGGGTGCGCTGACAGCTATTTTGGTGTATACGTTAGGGAGGATCGCCAGGCCGGAACACAGGATGACTATTTTCGGGTTCGGGCTGCTGGTATTTTTCATTGGGACCCTCTTCAATGCCTTACTGTTCTCAGCGGTGGGTGTGATCCTGTTTGTGTTATGCAAGGTGCTGTTTCAGCCGATACACGACCTCGCCTACTTCCCTACCATGATGAAAACCATCGATGCGGTGAAGGCGATTGAGAAAAGAAATGAATATGCCTATATCCTTAGTCATGAGATAGGCCTCTTCTTTGGCAGAGCATTCGGCATGGCGCTCTTCATATCGTTTGTCTACCTCATCTCTGAAGATTTCGCACTTAAATATGCATTGGTCATTGTGGGAGCTGTGCAACTGTTGTCACTGCCTCTTGCAAAAAATATCATCAAGGATATTGACACAAACCATCCAACTGTGAATCAGAATTAAATGCAACTCAAATACCTCTCAATTATGAAAGTTAACTTTAAACTGCTATTCTTACTTACTGCGTCACTCCTGTTACAGTTCTGTACCACAGTGAGAGATTACGGTGCACCGGTGATACAGACAACGATTGATCGGATAGAGCTGATGCCGGCGAGTCCGGAACCCTATAGAATCATCGACTGGAAAGATAAAGCGCTGGCACTGGATGAATACCTGTTTGATCTGAGTGCTGATGTACCTGCCGGACCACTTATATGGCTGGATCATAATCAACGCAATATCCCTCAGGTCACTTTTGGATTGTATACTGCCATCAATGATGTACGGCAGGGACGTGACAACAACAACGGTGAATTTCACGAGAGCCTGAACTCCCTCGCCGCCCTGTTGGGTGGAGGATTGATGGGTATCGACAAAACGAGTCAGAACGGATACAATTTCGTGAAAATGATCCAGAACTACTTCAACTCCGACAACGGCTGGAATATCATGATGAACAACACCTCACCTGAGGTGGCACAGTTAGGCGGAGGCTATGGCAGAGACTGGTGGTATGATGTTTTCCCGAACGTCCTGTTCTATAATCTGTGTGACCTGTATCCTGCCGTGGAGAACAGTGAGAACCTGCAGCGGATGATCGCAGAGCAGTTCTGTAAAGCCGACTCAGTCCTGAATGGCAATTACGACTACTCATACTTCGACTATGCCCAAATGAAGGGGATGGTCAATCAAATACCCCTACAGCAGGATGCAGCAGGGGGACATGGATACGTGCTGTACGCAGCATACAGAAAGTTTGGTGACGAACGTTATCTGAATCGTGCCAGGTCGGCCATCGAAGCATTAGACAGCCAGCAGGAGAGCCGTTTCTATGAGATCCTGCTGCCAATAGGGGCATATACCGCAGCGCGGCTGAATGCCGAAGAAGGCAGCGATTACGATGTGGCCAAAATGCTCGGCTGGATCTTTGAAGGTACCACAAACAGAGATGGACGCTACGGCTGGGGTGTGATCGTCGGTAAATGGGGTGATTACGATGTGAGCGGTTTACAGGGCAGCATCACCGACAGGGGTGGTTATGCCTTTCTTATGAACAGCATCAAGATGACAATGCCGCTTGTACCCCTGGTGAAATATGAACCTCAGTTTGCACGGGCTATAGGCCGGTGGATGCTGAACAATGTGAATGCCTCACGTCTCTTCTTCCCCGATGAAATACCGGATGAAAATCAATGGCTTCCCGGGATGCAGGATTATACCCACTCTATTATTGCCTATGAAGGATTGAGGTATGAGGATGACTACAACAAGCCGGAACTCATCGGCGTGCATCCCGTGGCTATAGGTGATGGCCCAAAATGGCACGAGGATAATCCCAAAGAGTCGATGTTCAGCGTCTATAGCACTGCACCGGTAGGTATCATGGGGGCGATCGTTGAGACGACCAATGTGGAAAGGATACTCAAACTGAACTGCAACGTGACCGACTTTTATGCAGACAATGCCTATCCTGTTTATCTCATATATAATCCATACAATGAAGGACAAAAAATCAAATACAGCACCGGCAATGAGGAGGTAGATCTTTTTGATATCATTTCAAAGAGCTACCTCGCAAAATCGGTCGACAGTGAAACGGAAATTGAAATCCCTGCCGATCAGGCTATCGTAGTGTTAGAACTGCCTTCAGGCACTAACATTCAAAGGGATGGGGAGAGACTCCTGGTAAATGGAAAGATAATCTCGCACAAATAAATTCAACAATAAATCACATGAAAAAAGTATTATTTATTTTATTGACAGCTTGTTTCGCTTTTACAATAAAGGCGCAGACAACGATTGATGTGACAGGGTCAGTCAGGGATGCAATTACGGATGAGGAGCTGATTGGTGTTACCATCCTGGTGATCGGATCAGATGCAGGAACAGTGACTGATATCAACGGTAATTTCAGAATGTCTGTCCCTGCAGAGAGCAGATTGAGAATCTCTTATGTAGGTTACACGAGCCAGGAGATTGTGGTGACCGGTGAAACAACCACGCTCGGGATAAAGCTTCAGCCGGAGACACAGTTGATGGATGAGCTGGTGGTGGTGGGTTATTCAGCACAGAAGAAATCAACACTCACAGGAGCAGTATCACCGGTGAGTGTGGCAGACATGGGGAAGCGAAGAGTGGCCGATGTGCGGCAGGCCCTCCAGGGTCAGGTGGCAGGTGTTCAGGTGACCCAGAGCACGGGAGCACCAGGAGATGAGATCAACATAAGAATCAGGGGAGAAGGAACCATCGGCAACAACAATCCACTCTATGTCATTGACGGAGTGCCCACCAGGGAGCTGGGGTTCATCAATCCATCGGATATTGAATCAATGACGGTGCTGAAAGATGCTTCTGCCGCTGCTATTTACGGTTCAAGAGCCTCTGCAGGTGTGATCGTGATCACCACGAAGAGCGGTGTCTCAGGAAAAACACAGATAGATATCAACTACTATGCAGGGATACAGCATGCCAGCAACCTGCCCAAGATGTTGAACGCCACACAATACATGGATGTGGTGGAGAGAGCATGGAACAATGCAGGCTACTCGGGTACCAACCCCTACACAGGTGACAAGGGGAGGAGTGATTTCGCCAACACCGACTGGCTCGACGAGGTGTTCGAAACGGGTTACTCACAGAATATACAGCTGACAGCCAGCGGCGGCAGTGACAAACTGCAATACCTTCTTTCAGCGGGATATCATCACCAGGATGGTATTGTGGTGTATGACAATGACAAATATGAAAGGTTCAATTTCCGCACCAACATCAATGCGAACCTTACAAAGAGAATAAGCGTGGGAACCAATCTGCAGCTGTCACATGCAGCACAGGATAAGTTATCTTCAAAAGGGGATGCCCCCGGCATCATCCGGCATGCACTCCTTCGCCCGCCGGTACTGGCGGTATATAAAACGACCGATGACCCCACCTGGTCGGAGAACGATCCCTTTACAGATCTCCCCTTCTACCTGCATAACAACAGGGACAGCGGAGGCTGGGAGAGCGACAAGTATGAGTGGACACAGAACCCGATAGCACTGGCCCATTTCACCGATGATACCCGCTCCCATTTTAAGACTTTCGGTAATCTCTATGGTGAGATCTCCTTTCTGCCGGAGAATGAATTAAAGCTCAGGACCAACTTAGGTATAGACCTGAACTACATTCACAACAAGGCATTCTACACCAATTTTGGTGATGACGATGGCGGAGGAAGCACCATAGACAGAGGTTTAGGACGCCAGAACAGACCCAATGGGCTGGATGAATACAGGGGTGAAGAGCTGACCTTCACCTGGAACAATACGCTCAACTACGACAGAACGATGGAGCTCCATTCAGTGAATGCACTGGTGGGAAGTGAATTTATCAATAACTTCGGGTCGGGCATCAATGCCTCGAGAAGAAGATATGAATATGATGCAGAGACCTTCAGATACATTGATTTCGGCAGCACGGAACAGGACCTATGGAATGGAGGCAGTGGTTCGGAGTGGGCGTTGATGTCCTATTTCGCTTCACTGACCTATGTGTATGATATGAGGTATATGCTCACCGCCAACTTCAGGGCTGATGCCTCCTCCCGTTTTGCGAAAAACAATCAGTGGGGTTACTTCCCCTCATTGTCGGCGGGATGGAAAATATCGGAAGAAAACTTCATGAAGCAATATGACTGGCTCACAGACCTGAAAATAAGAGGAAGTATAGGCAGGCTGGGAAATCAGGAGATTGACAACTATGCCTATCTCACTTTAATCAAGAAAGAGGGAGATAAATATCTTATTTCCAGGTACGGCAATCCCGATTTAAAATGGGAAACAACCACGCAATACAATGCCGGTTTTGACGCGGGACTGTTCAAAAACAGGCTCTATGTCACCGTCGATTATTTCCGGAAATATACCACCGACATCCTTCTGCCAATCAGCCTTCCAAGCATTGTGGGTGATGTGCAGCCAACCATCGTGAACGCCGGAGAGGTGAGTAACCGTGGATGGGAATTTGGTGTGATCCTGCGCAACAGTGAAAAAGCATTCAAGTATAACATCAACGCGAACATGGCATTGGTGGATAACCGGGTGGAGAAGTTGCACCCCAACCTCCCCAGCCTGATCGGGCAGGTGACAAGAACAGAACAGGGACATCCGCTGAACGCCTATTACGGTTATCTCTTCGAGGGAATATACCAGAACAGCAGCGAAATAAGTTCTCATCTCTCCGGTACCGCCAATCCTACGGTTGTCCCGGGTGACATCAGGTTCAAGGACCTGAACGGTGATGGCAGGATTGATGACAACGACAGGGACTTTATCGGAAATCCAAATCCCGGCTTACTGTACGGTCTGAATCTCTCCGGATCTTATTATGGTTTTGACCTGGCAATCCTGTTCCAGGGTGTGGGGAAGGTGGACCGCTACAACGATTCCAAGAAGATCGTCGATTATGACACCCGGCCGTTTAACTACACCACCAACATCCTCAACGCGTGGGATGGCGAGGGGTCGACCAACAGTGTACCCAGGGTGAGCTTCACCGACAATGGCAGCAGCAAGGTCTCCAGCATATTTGTGGAAGATGCATCCTACTTCAGGCTGAAGAATGTTGAGCTGGGATATTCATTCGACAAAGTGAAAAAGATGGGCCTGCAGCATATCAGGCTCTACCTCTCGGGCCAAAATCTGTTTACCATTACTGATTATACAGGTCTGGATGCTGAATCGACCGACTTGATGGATATGGGCACCTATCCTCAGTCAAGAGCGTTTATTTTTGGCATCAACCTGGCTTTTTAAACAACTTAAATCCTATAAACAATGAAATCTTATCATACACTTTATTTACTGATAATCGGTACGCTCCTTTTCACAGGATGTGAGGATTATCTGACCAAAGATCCGATAGGTCTGCTGACACCCGATCAGGTGGATATGCAACCCACCAACACAACGGTACGATATGCCGTCAGCTCATCCTACCAGCTGCTCTCCGGCACGCTCAACATCATCGGTGAGTGGGGCTGGGACGATGGTACTGTCACAAGAAATGATTTTATCCTTCAGGATATCGCATCGGATGATATGCAGAAGAAGTGGAACCCCGATGGTGACCAGGCATGGATGGATGAACTGAACAACTTCAGCTTTATCGCTTCCAACGGAGGCTTTAACGGTCAGTGGGCATATAATTACGAAGGTATCTCACGAGCCAATACGGCCATTGACTATCTGACCAATGAAGAGATGATGTCGAAGCTCAGTCTCGATGCTGCTGAAAGTGACAGGCTCCTGGGCGAGGTTTACTTTTTAAGGGCCTTCTACTATTTCGACCTGGTCACCAATTTCGGTGGTGTGCCCTTGTTGGTGAAGCCATTGACCTCTTTCGGAGAGGCTTATGAAGTAGCCGTAAGAGCAACAGCCGAAGAGGTATGGACGCAGATCAATGAGGATTTAAACAGTGCAAAGAGCCTGCTCCCTGACGCCAGGTATTCGCATCAGGATGAGAAATGGAGAGCATCCAGGGGAGCGGTGATTGCCCTTCAGGCGAAGGTAGCACTGTTCAATGAAAACTGGCAGGAGGTGATCAACCTTATCAACACGCTCGAAGCCACCAACTATTACAGTCTGAATGATAACTATTTTGACTCCTTCGACGTGGGTAAGGAGTTCCAGGAGGAGGAGGTGATCTTCTGTTACGACCACCAACCGGCTCAGACACCCCGGAGAGGAAATGGTTTGTGCGCTCTTCTGGGATGGGGCTTTGTGGCTCCTGAGAGCTCATTGATTGAAGCTTTCGAGGAGAATGACCCGCGACTGTTGTATACCGTTGACATGGAATTGAAAAACGTCAATAAAATATTGGGGACGTTGAACGGGGAATTTAAGGGCGATGATGACGCTCCAAGCAATAAGATTTATATTCGTTACGCGGATGTAATTCTCTGGAAAGGGGAAGCACTGCTGAAGACAGGGAACAGTGAAGGAGCCATTGAGCTGATCAATCAGATACGCTTGAGAGCACGTAACTCAATCGCTACTGATGGCACCTATCCTCCTGAAGGCACACTGCCGGACAGAGATCTGAATGAAACAAACAGCGCTGTCATCACCAGCTGGCTGATCCACGAAAGAAGAGTGGAGCTGGCCTTTGAGTCTCACCGCTTCCGCGATCTCAAACGATGGGGCATTGCGGGTGATGTTTTAGGCAGCAGGGGTTTTCAGGATCTGCATCACCTTTACCCTATTCCTCAAAGAGAGATTGATAAATCGGGCGGAACGATCATTCAGAACGAAGGCTACTAAGCTTTACAAACGGCATGAACCGGGATTACAAGGCCATCTCAAAATATAACATGAGATGGTCTTTTTTCCAATCCCTTTCCCTGTGAATCGCCTTATATGGTAATTTACTGGATATAAATTCACCCATAATAAACCCTTTACATCTTCGGATCTGTTCGAACGATATTCGAACGATATTCGAAGGAGATCAGAAGGAGTTCAGAAGGAGTTCCGTACGATATTCGAAGGAGTGACGAAGATAATATAGCTATACCCTAATGAATATACCTGCATCATATTGAACCTTGACATGGCATTTTGCAGTAAAAAAGAGAGTACCACAATCATGTAACAGCCTCCTCTTTTCTTTCGCTGTGAATAGACTGAGCACAGTAAACAATTTCAAAATATTATTGAAATATCAATAATATGTAATAGATTTGCGTGGAAAATAAAATTGTATACCTTAAGTTAAGATAGGAATATACCCTATGATACAAGAAACAATAACAGACAGAACTGAGACAGAAAAACAACCGGAGCGACTGAAATCACTTGATGCACTGAGGGGTTTCGATATGTTCTGGATCATGGGAGCAGAAGAGATCTTTATCCTGCTTAGTTCACTTACCGGCTTACCGGCATTACAATGGTGGGCAGGTCAGATGTCGCATGTAGCGTGGCACGGTTTCCACGCTTACGACATGATTTTTCCTCTGTTCCTGTTTATTGCAGGTGTTTCGTTTCCATTTTCTGCAAAGAAACGGATGCAGACGGAGGGAGGCAGACATTCTCTCTACAGGCATATTTTTACAAGGGGACTCTTGCTGGTGCTGATTGGTATTGTTTACAATAACGGCATCAGCTTCGATTTTGAGAACCTGCGTTACGCCAGCGTACTTGCAAGGATAGGACTGGCATGGATGTTCGCGGCGCTTATTTTCATGCATACCAAAAGCTGGAAATCCAGGATGATCTGGTTCTGGGGATTGCTGATCTTTTACTGGCTGCTGTTTGTGTTGTTTAAAGCGCCCGACCTGGGTGATCCCGATCCCTACTCCATGCGTGGCAATATTGCCAGTTATATCGACCGGCTGCTGCTGCCGGGCCGCTTCTGTTGTTTCGAGTATGGGGAGAATGAAGGGATACTGGCATTGATCTCCGCTACTGGTACGGGCCTGTTGGGGATGCTCACAGGTGAACTGTTGCTAACTAACAGAAAACCGATGCAGAAGGTGTTATCCATGACCATTGCAGGTGTGGCATTGATGCTAGTGGGTCAGCTATGGAACCTCACCTTCCCTATCAACAAAATACTATGGTCCAGCTCGTTCGTCTGCTGGGTAGGAGGATTGAGCCTGTTGCTGCTGGCACTCTTCTATCTGGTTATCGATGTATGGAAACTCCGTAAGTGGGCCTTTTTCTTCGTGGTGATCGGAGTGAACCCCATCACTATCTACCTGGCAAACCGCATCATCGGTTGGGAAGATGCCAACGCGTTCATCGTCGGAGGTATCGCCAACCTCTTTCCCGAAACATGGGCACCTCTCATCATGGCCATAGGTTATGTGATGATAGGATGGATATTTCTCTACTTTCTCTACAGGAAGCGGATCTTTCTCAAGGTATAGCCGGTCACTCGAATCCGCAATACCCTCACCCGGCAACGAAGATATTAATGAGAATATAATGACAGATTCCTGTAGGAACGAGCTGAGCAGGCCATACTAATCTTTTCTGAGTGTTGACTGTAGAAGGATGGATTGAGTCATAAATGTTAAATTTATGATTTTTTCCTTTAATTATGTCCACGAAACAGAAAAAATCGTGTCAGTACTAAAAAGCAAATGGTGAATAAGAAAACAGAAACAATAGAGGATGGTTGTAATTTTCTTCAGGATGAAGAATTTATCAAATGGAGACTTTTTCAAACAAAAGAGTCAGAAGATTACTGGATGACATTCAGGTTACAGAATCCTCACCTTGAAGAGGCACTCCGGGAAGCGATCAGACAATTTAACACACTGGAGATCAACAAACATCATTTGCCAGAATCAGACAAACAAAGCATTTACAGGAGTGTGCTGCAGAATGTCACACATCACAAACAGAGACGACTGATGGTGAGGATAATCTCAGTTGCAGCAGGGTGCATGATAGCTATTCTGTCGCTACTCTTTGTTACCCAAATGAAAGATGACAGAGGTGAGAAGCAGCAGTGGGAGAACGATGTTATTGTTGGAAAAGCATTGCCTGAGGAGGAGATTTATCTTCTTTCTGCCGGCAAAAAAATTAACCTGCCCCAGAATTCACAAATAGGACTCACCGCAGATGGGAAAGCGGTGATCACCGACAGCACTGCAGCGATGAAAGAGTTATTACTCGACAAGTCTGAGTTAAACAAATTGGTGGTTCCATACGGTAAAAGATTTAACCTGACACCCTCTGATGGTACTGAGGTATGGTTAAACTCCGGTACACAACTGGATTTCCCCTCTGAGTTTAATGGAAAGACGAGGGAGATCTACACACAGCTGGCTGAATTGTTACCGAACGAGCTATGGTAGCATGACACGCAAGGATGTGACCAGCTCCATCACTACCGTAAATGCTGAGAAACTGAATGTAGGGGGTCTATACTGATCCTGCTCAACTGCTACAGGGGAAGGTTCCCGGATTGATCATCACACAAAGCAGTAATCCTAACGGTGCACCTTCGATCACACTGAGAGGAGCTTCCACTTTCCGCAGCGCTGCAGCGCAGGAACCCTACTATGTCATAGACGGTATTCCGGGCATGTCACTTGCATTGGTATCTCCGAATGATATTGAAAGCATTGATGTGCTTCGCGATGCAACAGCAACAGCCATCTACGGCTCTAAAGCCGCGAACGGCGTTATCATTATCAATACAAAGAGGGGTAAAGCAAGACATAGTGAATTCATTGAAAAGGGTGATGAACACTCTTTTTCTGTCTTCTACAACAAGCGTGTGGATGACCTCTACTCCTATGGGTTTTATGTTCTTCTTTCTATCATGTAAGCACCGTTCCGCCGCGGCCAATAAGTATGAACAGACAGTCAACAGCATCGTATGCAAGAGATCAATTGTTATCTATAAGAACCTGGCGTTGATCAAAATCGCAAGTGAAGCCCGGAAATTTTAACATTCAACGAGGTTATTTTATTTCTTTTTTGTTAATAATTTCGATGGTAAATAAGGTTTGCCTATATTTGTTTCAAAATAGTCTCAATGAACTCTTTTACCGACATACATAGCTTTAACCTGCTGTTTAATGAATATTACAATCGTTTTATTCTTTTTGCTCAGAGCTATGTCAGAGAAAGAGAAACAGCAGAGGATTTTGTTTCGGAGGCATTCACACTCTTATGGGAAAATCGCAACAACCTTTCTCAGGACACAAATCCACAAGCCTATATCCTCACCATTATAAAAAACAGATGTCTCAATCATCTTCAACATATTCAGGTTAGACAACGTATCGAGTATAAGCTGAATGAACATGAACAATGGCGATTATCACTGAGCATAAATACGCTTCAGGCATGTGATCCCGAATTTCTCTTCTCTGAAGAGTTAAAGCAGATTATTGATGAAACCCTTCTTGGATTACCAAAAAAAACCAGGGAAATATTTGTATTAAACCGATTCGAAGGTCTTTCATACAAAGAGATTGCAGAAAAAATGAAGCTTAGCACTAAATCAATTGAATTTCACATCTCTAAAGCACTTGGCGAACTGCGTAGCTCTTTAAATGATTACTTTCCACTCATCCTTTTTTTATTTTATTTTAGTTAATATTTGAATTTCCATTAGGGTCCTGCTCTTCTCAACTGTTATTATTTAGAGAGTGAAGAACAATTATTCCATGAGGACTCAATGAAGAGAGAATTATTACACCGTTTTTTTGAAGGAAAAACATCTTTGGATGAAGAGAGACAACTTCGTCAATGGTTAACTGAATCGGAGGAGAACGAAAAGATTTTCCTTCAGGAACGAATTACCCATGATGCTTTGTCATTGACCCCGCAGAAAGTGAGGAACAGACGAAAGAAATTGTTCGATTTCACTCCCTGGATGATAAGCACAGCTGCTGCCGTGGCATTATTAATTATTGCGGGAGGTCTTTACCTGAACGACATACGCAGTCACCAAGAGCAGTACAATACAATTCTCGTCCCTCCCGGGCAACGTATCAACCTTATCTTAGCAGACAACAGTAATGTATGGCTCAATGCCAACACCACATTACGTTATCCTACTCAATTCTCGAGAAAAAAACGGACCGTCTACCTGGATGGGGAAGCCTATTTTGAAGTCAGCAGGAACCGGAAAAAACCTTTTATAGTAAAAACCGGCCTGGGCGAGGTGAAGGTGACCGGAACATCCTTTAATGTAGAGGCATACAGTCAGTCTGAACGTTTTGAGACTAGTCTGTTTGAAGGAGCGGTGGATATATATAACGGTGAGGAGAAGCTGACATCATTGAAACCCAATGAAAAAAGTATCATTGAAAACGGAATCTATTCAATCTCAAAGATTACAAACACCGACAAATATCTTTGGCGTCACGGTCTGATTGCATTTAACAGCAAAAAGCTGGAAGATATTCTTCTCACGCTTGAAAAATATTTTGCTGTCGAGATTCAGATCGATACAAATCAATTACCTCTACATACCTATACCGGGAAATTCCGCCAGTCAGACGGGGTGGATTATGCATTAAGAGTCTTGCAGAAAAGCATTCACTTCAATTATCACAGAGATGAAGAGACTGGAATCATTTATATTAAGAAATAAATCATTTAAATCAACAATTGCCTATGGAATAACTGAAAAACGAGCAGAAAACAAAATCGGCAGGTGCTGCAATACCCGCCGACTAAATGTTTTCGTCAACACAAGCAAGAATTAATTTTATGTATTAACTAAAAACAATTACAAATGTATGAAGAAAAACAACACGTTGGGTAAAAATTTAACCGAAAAAGTACCCATTAAACATTTATTATTGATTATGCGAACGACTCTAATTCTATTATTTACATGTGTCTTTTGCTCAATGGCCGAAACTGGCTTCACCCAAAATGCCAGGGTAACGATCAATAAGCGAAATGCGACGATCAGGGAAGTAATCAATGAGATTGAAAAGCAATCAGATTATCTGTTCATCTACAATAACAGAGTAAACACAAACGAAAAAGTTACTGTAAGAGCTAAACAAAAAGCGGTTTCCGATGTATTGAATTCGATGTTGAATGAGAAAGAGATGGATTACACCATGGAAGGTAATCATATCATCCTTTCTGTCATTGATAAATCGGATCAAACAAGTCAGGAACTGCTTGTTGCAACGACACAACAGCAAAAGAAGCAACTGACAGGAACGGTTGTTGATGAAACCGACACACCCGTCATAGGTGCAAATATCGTAGAACTAGGCACTACCAACGGTACGGTGACTGACATGAATGGCCGGTTTTCGTTACAGGTTGAAGAGGATGCGTTAATCCGTGTCTCTTATATAGGTTATCTGGATCAGGAAATCAGCACAGCCGGAAGGAACAACATTAATGTATCTTTAGCAGAAGATATGCAGTCACTCGATGAACTGGTGGTTGTGGGTTATGGTGTGCAAAAGAAAAGGCTGGTTACCGGTGCCAATGTCTCAGTAAGCAACGAAACACTTCAAAATCAACACTCCACGAATGCATTGGAGGCAATGCAGGCTTTTGCACCCGGTGTGAACATCACACAGGCCTCCGGTATGCCGGGAGAAGGATTTCAGGTCAACATACGCGGTCTGGGAACCATTGGTAACTCGGCTCCCTTGTACGTTATCGATGGTGTTGCCGGCGGTGACATCAACACGCTGAACCCCTCCGACATCGAGTCGATTGACGTATTGAAAGATGCTGCCTCCGCAGCCATCTACGGAGCACGTGCCGCCAACGGTGTGATCCTGGTCACCACCAAAACCGGACATAGGGGACGTATTGAGGTATCCTACGACGGTTACTATGGCATACAGAGCGTGGCAAAAATGCCCGACCTGCTGAATGCCAAGCAGTATATGGAGATATACAACGAAGAACGCGTGATTGCCCAGAATAATCCTGATGCTGCAATTGACTTCTCCGAAAAAATCCCGGGTCTCTATCAGCAGATCATGAGCGGACAGTGGAATGGCACCGACTGGATGGAGGAGATCCGCAATCAGAATGCACCTATTCAGAATCATGCCTTCAACCTTTCCGGCGGTTCAGACCAGTCGCTCTTCTCACTGGGTTTTTCCTACACCTCCCAGGAAGGAATTCTCGGCAAACCGGTAGAGCCGCACAGCGACCGTTATACGGTACGTTTGAACAGCGACCATGTGATCTACAAGAAGAATGGCCTTGATGTGATCAAGGTGGGTGAAACCTTCAATTACAGCTTCCGCCAACGCTCCGGTATTGCAATTCAGGGTATGTATTTCAACGATATCCGCAACATGCTGACCGGCAGTCCGATAGTACCGGCTTACAATGATCAGGGTGAATTTTATGCCAGGGATGATGTGAAAGCGTCAGGTATCGAAGGCCTCTCATCACGTCTCTACAACCCGCTGGCCCAGATGGCACTCAACAGGGGCATGAACGAGACACAGAACTACAACATCAACAGCAACGCCTACCTGGAAATCCAGCCGATCAAGGATCTGATCTTCAGAAGCAGTTTTGGCTACCGTATGTTTGCCGATGCCTACAGAAGCTATCAGCCCGCCTACGACCTGGCAGGTGATGCAACCCTCGACCCCGGACGGATAATACAGACAGGCGGCAGCGGCTACACCTGGACCCTTGATAATACGATCAACTACAGGTTCAGCACGAACGACCATAATTTCGATGTGCTGGCGGGACAGTCAGTGGAAAAGATCGGTTTTGGAACGAAGATGGATGTTACCAATGCTTATCCTACTTTTGAGGGTTACAAGCATGCTTTTCTCAGCAACACCGACGGTCTCACTTCAGGTGTGACCAGCATCTCCGGTGGACCGCACAGACAGGAAGCACTCGCCTCCTTCTTTGGCAGGATCAACTATGACTACATGGAGAAGTACATGCTGACACTGGTGATGCGAGCCGACGGCTCCTCCAACTTTGCCAAAGGCAATCAGTGGGGCTATTTCCCTTCCATTTCAGCCGGTTGGGTGCTTACGGAAGAGGAATTCCTTGCTGACAATGAGAAGATGAATTTCCTAAAGCTGCGTGCCAGCTGGGGACAAAACGGGAATCATGCCATCGATGCGTTCCAGTACATGAGTCTTATTGCTTTCAATCCTGAGAACAACTACCGGTTTGGCAATGACCGCAACAAGATGCAGCTGGGTGGTTACCCCTCCATACTCCCCAACCCGAATGTGGCATGGGAGACTTCGGAACAGCTCAACCTGGGTTTCGATGCCTACTTCTTCAACTCACGGTTGCAGACCTCATTCGACTACTATAACAAGACTACCCGCGACTGGCTGTTGCGTCAACCGGTAGCTGACATCCAGGGACCGCAGGGAGCCTTCGTCAATGCAGGTGATATAGTGAACAAGGGATTCGAACTGGGACTGAAATGGAACGACAACATAGGTGCTTTCACCTACGGAGCACATTTCAACCTCACACGCAATGAAAACAAGGTAACCCGCATGGGTGACAACTCCGGTATCATTGAGAGTGACCCAAACATTATCTCACAGGGTACTGACCCGGTATGGCGCGTACAGGAGGATTATCCGGTTGGGTACTTCTACGGTTACAAGACTGAGGGTGTCTTCCAGAATGCACAGCAAATCAGCAACTGGACCAAGGGTTTCCTTCAGAGTGATCCGCTGCCCGGTGACCTGATCTTCTCAGACACCAACGGTGACAACCAGGTGACACCCGATGACAAAACAATGATTGGCAATCCCCATCCCAAGTTCCGCACCGGCTTCGGCATCAACCTGGGATACAAGGGCTTTGATTTCGCCATCACCGGCAAAGGCGCTTTCGGACATCAGATCCTGAAGTCCTACCGCTCACATGCAGACAATGAGTTCCACAATTATACTACCGAGATTCTGGGACGCTGGACAGGTGAAGGCACTTCCAATAAGCTGCCGCGTCTGACTGCCGGTAACGGTGTCAACCGTATGAATGTATCGGATCTCTATATTGAGGATGGTGATTTTGTAAGAATCCAGGACATTACGCTGGGTTATGACTTCAAGAAAATGCTGCCGAACATTCCATTCGGACAGGCACGTCTCTATGTTACCGGCCGCAACCTGTTTACGTTCACAGGCTACTCCGGTATGGATCCGGAGGTAGGTTACGGCGATGAACAACCCTTTGTTTCCGGTATAGATCTGGGCTTCTACCCCGCCCCATCGAGTATACTTGTAGGAGTCAATCTGAAATTTTAAACACATAGATGATTATGAAAAAAATACTATATATTATAATAATAGCATTGATATTTTCCGGCTGCGACGATTTTCTGAGCTATGATCCGCTGACGGATAAAACCTCTGCCAACTTCCCGAGTACCTCAGAAGAGGTGAACCAGATGATAGCCGGCATATATACCACCATGAACAATGAGCATCAACTCACCGACATGAGTTATCTCTTTGTTTGTGAAGTAGCCAGTGATGAAAAACTGGGCGGCGGTGGTGTGAACGACGTGAAGGCACAGGCATATGAAGCCTTCATGTATTCTGATCCCGATATGCTCAACCATAACTGGGAAACAACCTATGAAGGTATCCATCGTGCCAATTTTGCCATTGAGAAACTAGACGCGCTGGCAGAAGGAATTCTCTCAGACGAGGATAATAAACAGTTCAAGGGAGAAGCACTCTTCCTGCGGGCATTTTTCTACCACCGACTGGCTACGCTCTACGGGAGTGTACCCCTGAAGATCACAACCGAAATGGCTGATCTGGGAGGGGCATCTCCTGAAGAGATCTTCGGACAGATTGCATCAGACCTGAAGGCTGCGATAAGCCTGCTGCCTAACAAACCCTATTCCTCCACAACAGAGGGACATGTTACCCGCTGGGCTGCACAGGCGATGATGGCAAGGGTGTGGTTGTTCTACACCGGTTTCTACCAGAAAGGCGACCTGCCACTGGCAGAAGGGGGCAGTGTGTCCAAACAGGAGGTGATAAGTATGCTGAGCGAATGTATCACCAGCAGCGGTCATACCCTGGTGGGTGATTTTCATGAGCTGTGGCCCTACACCAATTCACTGACCATCCAGGACTACGAATACATCCAGGATTATATGACTGAAACGGGCAAACAGCTGAAGTACGCCAGTGATGAAGGAGCCAGGAATCCCGAAACGCTCTTCGCACTGCAGTTCTCCAACTTTGCCGACTGGGATGTCCGCAGGGGTTATGCCAACCAGTACCAGCTCTACTTCGCACTGCGCGGCCTGCAATCGCTGGCCAACACCTATCCCTTTGCCGGTGGCTGGGGTCAGGGCAACTCCATACCGAAAGCTGTTGTGGATCAGTGGCAGGCAGATGAACCGGGTGATCCGAGACTCTGGGCCTCCGTACTCGACATTGAAGCAGAACTGCCCAACTACGCAAAGGGACAGTGGGATTTTGTAATGGAAAGCAACTACTGGGGCAAGAAGTACAACGGCATTTCCGCCCGTAACGGCAACCAGTACTACAACGACTACAGCGTGCTCATGTATAATAACAAGGACAACCAGCAGCTGTCGCATGGCGATGACCTGGTGTTCATCCGCTTTGCCGATGTCCTGCTGATGATGTCTGAGCTGAGTGAAGATGCACAGTATATGAACCGTGTGCGTGATCGTGCAGGACTGGATGAAAAGTCCTATTCGCTGGAGAACATCCAGAAGGAACGCCGCTATGAGCTGGCCTTCGAAGGTCTCCGCTGGAACGACATGCGCCGTTGGGGTGATGCCTATGCTAAAGCTGCACTTGAATCACAGATTGGTGCTCCTATCCTCAACTACGGCAACCCGGCAGTATACAATGGTGTCATCAAAAACATGAATTACAGTTCCCGCTATGAAGAAACCAAGGGATTCTACCCGATTCCACAATCGCAGATCAACCTCTCCAGTGGCATGTTGGAACAGGTTGCAGGCTATGGTGAGGGTAAAGGACTTTATCCCGGATTCAGTAACTAAGTATTGATCTACATTCTTGTTTAGATTAAGTGATTTTTTTAACAGAAAAGAGCTGTCGGTCCCCGACAGCTCTTTTTTTGGCTATCAAAAGAGCGATTGGTTCAATTTCCCCAAACGACAATGATTCGATTTCTTATTTCTCTTCAGATGTCTGTTTCAGAAATCGATCGTATGCATCCAAAATAATTTTATCACGATCCTGGCGATCCACGGTAAGTTCAAGGCACTGGAGGCTTCCTACACCAACCCCGCCGACAACCAGGTTGTTGCTGCCGACAACAAGGTAGCTGCCTCCTCGGGCGACAGCAACTTCAGCCGCTGGACCAGCTGGGGAGAACAGGGCAAAAAGCAGTGGATCCCGGTGTGGAACTTTTAAGTTTTTGTTTCATTTATTGCTTCCGGTTTCAGAAAAAAGCACTATTTTTACAAATTACATTAATATAATACACCATTTTATTTAAATATCTTATTAACAATGACCACCAGAAGACATTTTCTAAAAACGATTGGTGGAGTAACGTTGCTTACCATTGTTCCCCGAAATGTATTGGGGAAAGGTATGCTTGCTCCCAGCGATGAATTGACCAAGGGTATTATCGGTGTAGGGGGAATGGGCCGCGGACATATTCCCTATGATAACACGCGTGTGGTTGCCCTGTGCGATGTAGACAAAAATCACCTCTCACAGGCGGCAGCACTGGTAAAGGATAAAATCAATCTTTACAACGATTTCCGTGATCTTATCCTCGACAAGAACGTGGATATCGTGCACATCGCCACCCCGCCCCACTGGCACGGACTCATGTCGGTGGAAGCAGCAAATGCAGGGAAGGATATCTTTTGTGAGAAGCCGATGACACGTACCATTGGTGAAGGGAAAAGAGTGAGGGAGGCCATAGCACAACACGGTAACATCTTCCGACTCAACACCTGGTTCCGTTTCAAAGATTCCTTTTATGGACTGGGCACACCGGTGAAACCACTCAAGAAGCTGATAGACAGCGGCCTTCTGGGTTGGCCCCTGAAGGTAACCATCAGCAAGCATACCGGATTCGACTGGAAGTTCTACTGGGTTGGGAAAACGCATCTGGAACCACAGCCTGTTCCTCAGGAGCTGGACTATGACATGTGGCTCGGGCCGGCACCATACAAACCTTACAACGCACACCGCGTGCATCAGACCTTCCGTGGATACTGGGATTATGACGGTGGTGGCCTGGGTGATATGGGTCAGCACTATATCGACCCGGTGCAGTACATGCTGGGCAAGGACAACACCAGCCCCGTGAAAGTGGAGGTGGACGCACCGCAGCAACATCCCGATGCGGTAGGCACATGGCGATCCATCACCTACACCTACGATGATGGTTGTGAGATTATCCTCTGGGGTGGTGATTACGGTGAACCCGACACGCCTTATATCTCCGGGCCGAACGGCAATGTATACAAGAATTTCGTATGTGATATTCCTGACTGGGAAAAGAAACTGGCCGATTTCCCTGAACCACAGGCTCAGAACACCGATTTCATTGAGAGCATACACAACAGACAGAAATTCGCACTGAACGAGGTAAACGGACATCGTTCCTGCACCATCGTCAACATGGGTGCCGTGGCACTGCAACTGAACAGAACGCTTCAGTTTGACCCGGTGAAAGAAATGTTTATCAACGACGAGGAGGCCAACCGGCTGATAGATCAACCGATGCGTGCTCCCTGGACTATCTAATTTTCAAAATAGAGAAAGAATGAAACAATTCAAATTTATCATACTCTGCTTATCCTTATTCCTTGTAAGCGGACTTCAGGCACAGATGCCCCAGGGCAGAACAGATGCCACCATCATCGCCGATGCACTTGCCCAGCTGCCGGCAGAAACACCTGAAAAATTCAATCAGGTCATTGCCGACCTGGTAACCACGGGTGAGCAGGGAATGCTCGATCTGATCGGCAGGATGAACCCTCCGGGAGACAAAAGTAA
>JADMKJ010000003.1:0-22674 GCA_015478855.1 Proteiniphilum sp. | reverse complement strand
AACGCTCTCGCACAGACCGGTTACAGTCAGGCCGAACCCTTCCTGCTCGGCATGTTAAGCAATGTCGCATCGGAAACAATGCAGAAAGCAGTGCTGAATGCACTCAGCAACATAGGGACGAAGATGTCGGTCAATGCACTGCGGAAAGCAGCGGAGGAGTCAAACTATGCTTACCATAAAAACGGTGCTGTCGCATCCTTTCTCTCGCTGCTCAACAGACTGAATAGCAGTGAACCGGGGCTTGTGGCAAAAGAGGCGAAAAGAATGATTTCCATAGTATCGAAACAGCAGAAGCCGGATCTCAGGTTAGCCGCCACACGACTGCTGCTGGCGAACCCCTCTTCCAATAAGGGAAAGTTATTGAAGGATGCCATCAAAACAGGAGATATCACATTCCTCAGCGGTCTGCTCAAGGCCTATCCTTTTCAGGATGACAGGAAATCAACAGCACTGGTGATGAAAGAACTGGCCTCAAACAGATCACCTGAAGTACAGACGGCACTCATCTACTGGGCAGCAAAAAACGAACTGCCGGAGGCATTGCCACTGATCACACATCATATCAATTCATCCGACGGGATGGTCAAGAAAGCTGTGCTTCTCTCACTGGCGAAGATGGGCGGAGAAAAAGCACTGATCGCGCTGGCAGGTCAACTGAACAGTAACGATGCGGAAACAGTCACACTTGCACAGGATGCACTCTCCACATACAAGGGAGATATCTCCTACACCCTGGCATCGGTTTTCAACAGCGCCGGTGACGCCGGTAAAATGGCAATCCTCCGGTTGATCGCCGACAGGAAAATGGAGAGCCAGTATAACCTGGTGTACAACCAGCTGTTCACTGACAATGCAGCGGTGAAAGCCGCAGCTGCCGGCACACTGAAAGATGTGGTTACAGATAAAAACCTGCCCGATCTCTTCGTACTGCTGGAACAGACTGACAGCGACTATGTGCCGGCTGTGCAGGAGGCGATCAATGCAGCACTGAGCTACCTTCCGGTAGAAGAACAGCTGCAGATGGTCAGCGAAAGGATGGGCAAATCCACCAGCAAGCACCTCTATTACAGCGCACTGGCAAACAGCGGATCGCAGGAGTCGATGGATCTGATCACCAAAGCATATCGGGAGGAGACAGGTGTGAACAAGCGTGCCGCATTCGATGCGCTCACCAGGTGGAGGTCTTTCCATGTAACATACCCCTTGCTCGAGATCGCAAGAGAGAGCAGTGACAAGCAGGAACTGACAGAAGTGACCGATGCACTGATCACCACCATTGCCCGCTCGGTCGAAACAGGAGCGGTGAAATACCTCTATCTGCGTGAGGCGATGCTCTCAGCACAAACAGACAAGCAGAAGAACGAGATCCTGAGACTGATGGGAAACACAGGTCAGTACCAGGCGATGCTATTCGTTGCTCCCTTCATGGACCAGGCTGAAGTAAGTGAGGCAGCTGCCCTTGCTGCGATGAATATTGCGCTCAACAACCCCTCCTTTGCAGGTGCTGAGACAACGAAGATACTAAACAAGGTGAGCACAACCCTGAAGAACCCCGACGCCGGCTACCAGCGTCAGTCCATCACCAAATTCCTTTCAGAGAACGCGAACGAAGGAGGTTTTGTCTCCATCTTCAACGGCAGGAACCTGGAGGGATGGAAAGGGCTGGTGGAGAATCCGGTCAGGAGAGCGGCGATGAGTGCGAAAGAGCTGGCCACAGCGCAGGTGAAAGCCGACAAAGAGGCTGCGAACGACTGGAAAGTGGTGGATGGAGATATCCTGTTCGATGGTGCAGGATATAACAATCTCAGTACCGAAAAACAGTATGGTGATTTTGAGATGCTCATAGACTGGAAGCTCTACCCCGGTCCCGAGCCGGATGCGGGCATCTATCTCAGAGGTACACCTCAGGTACAGATATGGGATACTGCCCGTGTAGACGTGGGAGCGCAGGTAGGTTCAGGCGGACTGTACAATAATGCGAAGAACCCCAGCAAACCATTGAAAGTGGCCGACCAGAAGGTGGGTGAATGGAATACGTTCCGCATCAGGATGGTGGGTGAAAGAGTCTCGGTGTGGCTGAATGATGAGTTGGTGACCGACAACGTGATACTGGAGAACTACTGGGACAGAAGCAGCCCGATCTTCCCGACAGAGCAGATAGAGCTGCAGGCCCACGGAAGCAGGGTTGCCTACCGCGACATCTATATCAAAGAGATTCCCCGTCCTGAACCTTTCAACTTATCTGCCGATGAAGAGAAAGAGGGTTATCAGATTCTTTTTGACGGAACGAACCTCGACGAGTGGACAGGCAACAAGAGAGATTACGCCGTAGAAAGCGGTCATATCGTGCTGTATCCCAGCGAGGGATCAGGCGGTAATCTTTACACTGAAGAGGAGTATGACAACTTCATTTTCCGTTTTGAGTTTATGCTTACACCGGGTGCCAACAACGGACTGGGTATACGTACTCCGATGGAGGGAGATGCTGCATACCAGGGTATGGAACTGCAGATCCTGGACAACGATGCACCTGTATATGAAAATCTGGAGATCTACCAGTATCACGGGTCGGTCTACGGCGTGATACCGGCAAAGAGAGGATTCCTCAAACCCAACGGTGAATGGAATTACCAGGAGGTCGTTGCGGACGGAGACAACATCAGGGTGATCCTTAACGGTACCACCATCCTCGAAGGTAACATCCGTGAGGCATCAGTGAACGGCACACTTGATAAACGTGATCACCCGGGATTATTGAACAAGAAGGGGCATATCGCCTTTCTCGGTCATGGCTCGAAAGTGAAATTCAGGAACATTCGTATCAAAGAACTAAAATAACTGCTGACATTCATTGATTTTTGAACAGGCCGGATGGTTTTATCTGTCCGGTCTGTTTTACCGTTATCTGTCCTTTCCACTATTGCACCCGTTTCAACCTATCATTTTTCATTATTTAAAAAAAAATAACAACTCATCAAACCATATAAAGCTTTTTATATATAGTTTTGTAAACTGACTTAACTACCTGATCACTGAAATAAAATATAAACCCGATATAATAACTGAAAACTATGTCATCAACAGCTAAATTGTACTCATTCGGCTTGACCAACACGCGAACCTACCTCTTTGCCGCGATATTCATCACCGGCAACCTGTTACTGCCACAACTGGCACATCTTGTTCCGCAGGGAGGATTCATCTTCCTTCCGATCTATTTCTTCACGCTGATAGCCGCCTATAAGTATGGCATACACGTGGGACTGCTTACCGCACTGCTATCACCGCTGGTGAACAGCCTGCTGTTCGGTATGCCACCCGTCGCCGTGCTGCCCGCCATCATCATCAAATCAACCATTCTGGCTATTGCCGCAGCGATGGCCGCAAAACATTTCGGCAAGGTTTCTCTGTGGGGTATCCTGCTGGCTGTCCTTGCATATCAGGTGATCGGAACAGGTATTGAGTGGGCCATGACACAAAATTTCCTCGTAGCCTTTCAGGATTTCCGTATCGGCCTGCCCGGTATGCTTATCCAGCTGGTTGGCGGATACTTTGTATTGAAAGCACTGGCAAAAGTGTAAGGATGATTGAAGGAAAATCTTTTACTGAAGTGATGCATCGTTTTCGCGAGATTGAATTCCGTGAAACGTTCGATATGATCGTAGCCATTGCCAACGGAGGCATCATCCCTGCAGCGATCATCAATCAGCGGTTGAACATTGAACTACAATTATTGAAAATAAATCTCCGCGATCCGAGCCAGAAGCCAAAGTACGACACCCCTAAACTGATCGCTCCCATCGGGTTCGATTTCAGGGACAAAAGCATTCTTCTGGTGGAGGACCGCATCAAGACAGGGGCGACTGTACAATTCGCCATTGATCTTTTACATGACGCCAGGCAGATAAAAACCTTTGCAGTGAACGGCAAAGCCGATTATTCGCTTTACGACGAAGCCTGCTTCAGATTTCCCTGGATAGTATGAGTAAAGTTCTTCTTTTTCTGTCACTATTCCTCTGTACTCTTCTGCCTGTTATGGCGGATGAGGGGCAGCCTGCCGACCTGAACGACACCATCCGGCTGGATGAGGTGATCGTTACGGGCACCATGCCCAAGGTCAATCTGCGCAACCTGCCAATGAGCGTGTCAGTGATCTCGGAAAGAGAGATTGAGGAGAGAAGTGAGCCCTCTCTCCTGCCCCTGCTCACTGAGGAGGTGCCGGGTCTCTTCATCACCCGCCGGGGTGTGATGGGTTATGGTGTGGCTAACGGAGCAGCCGGCGGGATGAGCATTCGCGGTATCGGCGGAGCACCCACCGCGGGTATACTGGTGCTGATAGACGGACACCCTCAGTACATGGGACTGATGGGGCATCCGCTGGCCGACAGTTATCAGTCGGTGATGACCGAGCGGGTGGAGGTGGTCAGAGGACCGGCATCCGTGCTTTACGGATCGAATGCGATGGGAGGTGTGATCAACATCATCACCCGTCAACAACGACAAAATGGTCTTCGGAATACGGCCCAACTGATGTATGGCAGCTACAACAGCTTCAGTGCCGAAGCATCCTCAGGATGGAGACAAAACAGGCTTCATGCAAGGACGAACATCGGTTACAACCGTTCCGACGGGCACAGGAAAGATATGGAATTTGATCAGTTGAACGGTTATATCAAGTTGGGCTACGATCTATCCGGCAACTGGAGCAGCTTTGTTGATCTGAACCTGTCAAAAACAGATGCATCCAACCCCGGTTCAATTGCTGCGCCGATCAACGACAATGACGCCGAAGTGACCCGGGGGATGACATCCCTGGCTATTGAGAATGAATATGCGAAGAGCTCGGGAGCATTAAAATTGTTCTACAATTTTGGTGTGCACAACATCAACGATGGGTTTGCTGAGGGAGCAGAGCCTAAACCATACCGCTTCCGTTCGAAGGATCAGATGATGGGCCTCTCACTCTATCAGTCCTACTCATTCTTCGATGGAAACAAAACAACAGCCGGATTCGATTTTCAGCGTTTTGGCGGTGCAGCGGAAAACAGGTTCCCTGATGAAGCAGATAATATCGGACTTGCTGACTTGCACCTGCACAACGCTGCAGGATACCTGAACCTGCAACAGACCATCCTGAGAAACAGGGTGACAGTGAATGCAGGTATCAGGCTGGATCATCACGAGATCAACGGACCGGAATGGATACCGCAGCTGGGGGTGAGCTACACCCCTGCAGCTTCGACCGTGATCAAGGCGATTGTATGCAAAGGGTTCCGTAACCCCACCATTCGCGAGATGTACATGTTTCCGCCACAGAATCCCGACCTGAAACCGGAACGGCTGATGAACTATGAGGTTTCGCTCCTGCAATCACTGCCGGAGTACCGGCTGAGCTTCGGACTCAACCTCTACTACATCAAGGGAGACAATATGATACAGGTCGCTTTCCCGGAGGGAAAACCACTGAACATCAATTCGGGAGAGGTAGAGAACAAAGGTGTGGAGATAAGCACCACCTGGCATGCAACGCGGGACCTGCGATTCTCTGCCAACTACAGCTGGCTGGATATGACCCATCAAATTCTGGCAGCTCCGGAACATAAACTATTTGTGAGCGGAAATTATTCAAAAGGCCGCTGGGGCGTTTCTTCGGGAGTACAATATATCGGCAACCTCTGCACCACGCTGACACCTGAGCCTCTGCAGGAAAGCTTCCTGCTGTGGAATACACGCCTGCAGTTCAGTGCGAAGGAGTGGCTTACCCTCTTTCTGAAAGGGGAGAACCTGCTTGGCGATGATTATGAAATAAATGCCGGTTATCCCATGCCGGGTGCCACCCTCTTCGGGGGGATGCGGATGAATTTTAAATGCAGGCAGCAGGCAGCCAATAGAGATAGTTATAAGAGAAAACAGAGCGTAGAATCAACAGAACAAAAATAGTAAAATTATGGACAGACGGAATTTCTTACGCGCGGTGGCGCTCACGGGAGCAGCAATCACAACAATGAAAGAAGCAGATGCGATGAGCCTGCTCACACAGTCGTTTGAAACCGCCAACGCTGCAAATTACGATTTGGTCGCCGTGATGGGTGGTGAACCCGAAGCGATGTTCCGCAAGGCGATTGCCGAGATGGGAGGAATGAAAAACTTCATCAGCAAAGGCGATAAAGTATGCGTGAAGCCCAACATAGGGTGGGATCAGCCTGTGGAGATGGCGGCAAACACCAATCCCAAGCTGATCGCAGAGATCGTGAAACAGTGTTTCGACGCAGGAGCATCGGAGGTGACTATATTTGATCACACCTGTGACGACTGGCGTAAATCCTACAGCAACAGCGGTATCGAGGAGGCAGCGAAAAAGGCTGGTGCCAAAGTGGTACCTGCACATCAGGAGTCCTATTACAAGACGGTCTCACTGCCTCAGGGAAAGAGCCTGAAAAATGCGAAAATCCATCAGGCTATTGTGGACAGCGACAAATGGATCAATGTACCCATACTGAAAAACCATGGTGGTGCACAGCTGACCATCTCCATGAAGAACTACATGGGGATTGTATGGGACAGAGGCTATTTCCACGCCAACGACCTGCAGCAATGTATTGCCGATGTATGCACCTACGCAAAACGACCCGTATTGAACGTGGTGGATGCCTACAGACTGATGAAAACCAGTGGGCCACGGGGTAAATCACTCTCCGACGTGGTGCTCTCCAAAGGTCTTTTCCTCTCTCAGGATATCATTGCAGCCGACACCGCCGCTGCCAATTTCTTCAACCAGGCACGTGAGATGCCACTCGAGAGGGTATCCCACATAGCGAAAGGGCAGGAACTGGGTGTGGGGACAATGAACCTGGAAAAACTGAACATCAAAAGATTACGCATGTAATTCATGCCAGACTATTTTAAACTTATTTAAGTTTCGCATGGTAGGTATACAGCTATAGTATCAACATGCGAAAGTGCAATGTTTTATTATTGCAATAATCCGGTAAAAACCACCGGATTACTGCAATTATATCTAACCTGTTAAGGCACATGATCCGTTTGTATGAAAGATGCGGGAGCATACAATCCATCCCGTTCAGATTTTAGCCAAATAAACACTATATCAAATTGAAAGCAAGCAACATGTTAAAAAAAACTCGGGTAGTTCTCTCAGTGATTCTCTTCTCTCTCATCACGCTCTATTTTCTTGACTTCAGGGATCTCCTCCCCGGGAACCTTCATTTCCTGGCTGAGATACAACTGATCCCCGCACTACTGGCACTCAATATCTTCATACTGCTCTTTCTACTGGCTCTCACGCTTATCTTCGGCAGAGTATACTGCTCCTCCATCTGTCCGATGGGTATTTATCAGGATCTCCTGTCGTGGCTTTCAAAAAAAATGATCAAAAGAAAAAAATACAACTACAGCAAGGCTAAAACAGTTCTGCGCTGGAGTATGCTTGCTGCGACGGTTGTCTCTTTCATCTTCGGATTCACCTTTCTTGTTGGATTGCTCGATCCTTACGGTGCATACGGGAGAATGGTTACACACCTTTTCCGTCCTGCCTACATGGCAGGCAACAATCTGATGGAGACCATCTTCACCTCATTCAACAATTACACCTTTTACAAGGTGAGCATCTATTCGCTGGGTGTTTTCTCATCGGTGACAGCGCTTATCACACTCGTGGTGATCGGATACCTGGCCTGGAAAAACGGAAGAACCTGGTGCAACACCATCTGTCCGGTAGGCACCACCCTCGGTTTCCTGAGCAAATACGCTCTCCTGAAGGTACAATTTGTAGATGAAAACTGCAACAGTTGCGGATTGTGCAGCATGAAGTGCAAAGCCTCCTGCATCGATGCAAAGAATAAGCAGATCGACTACAGCCGCTGTGTCACCTGCTTCAACTGTATTGAGAGCTGTAACCGCGATGCGATGAATTACTCATTGATAAAACCGAAAAAAAAGAAAACCGGTGATGCGCTGCCGGCATATACCTACCTCAAGGATGATAAACCGGTGGACGAATCGAAGCGACGTTTCCTCTCTGCTTCTCTTGTTACCGGTTTGGCAGCCGGGAGTCTGTTTGCACAAGAGGTCACCCATGGACTGAACCTGAAAAGAGAACTCAGGAGGCAGGTACCCATTGCTCCTCCGGGAGTGCCTTCATTCGATCATCTGCGGGAAAAATGTATCTCCTGTCATCTCTGCGTGAGTAAATGTCCGTCACACGTGATAAAACCCGCCTTTCTGGAATATGGTTTAGGCGGGATGATGCAACCAAAACTCTATTTCGATAAAGGGTTCTGCAACTACGACTGTACCATCTGCGGCGATGTATGTCCCACGGGAGCCATCCTCCCGCTGACCAAAGAGGAGAAGAACCATACCCAGATGGGAAAGGTGCAGCTGATCATCGAAAACTGTATTGTATACTACGACGAAACCAGCTGTGGCGCATGTTCGGAGCACTGTCCCACACAAGCGGTACACATGGTACCCTACAAGGATTCACTGACCATCCCGGAGATCGATCAGGAGATATGCGTGGGTTGTGGTGGTTGTGAATATGTCTGTCCTGCTATTCCTTTCAAAGCCATTTATGTGGAGGGACTGACATCGCAGAACGTCATTGAACTGGAACATGAAGAGGTGGAGGAAACAGTGATCGATGATTTTGGTTTCTGAAATTCCCGTTACTTATTCCTGCACTAACTCTCTGTCCTCACCTTTCTTATATCAGCAAACTCCGGATAGTGATCACGAATGTGCTCACGTACCACAGTCAGCGATTCAGAATATTTATTGTATATAGTCTTGGTACTCACAGACAATGTGTGGGCTGTCTCTTCCACAGACCAGTTATTGATTCTCAACCAGAATGTATTGCGGATGATTGGAGGCTGATTCTTTAACGCTTCCCGGATGATCCGCAATAACTCTTTTTCATTCAATCCCTCAGTGATATTATCATAGTCGACCTGCACACATTCAACTTTTTCGAAATTGGATTCATGTAAAAAACCGGATAATCTCTTCCTGTAGATATCCAGAATCCGAAATTTCATATATTGCAACATATATGCCTGCACTGAGCCTTTATCGTTGCATTTAAGGAATGTAGGATCTTCCCAGACGCTTAACCAAAACTCCTGAATTAGATCATCAGTGAGAACTTCATCTTTCAATTCACGGAAAACAAACCTGTATATCAACCTGATATAACGATAATAAAATGTATCAAAAGCATCTACATTTTTTTGGGAAATCAATAATAACAGTTTGTTATCTTTTGTTTTCATTCCATTTTTTTCCTTGTTAGCGGGTAAAGATACAATATAATGTCAAAATCAAATTTTTTTTGCAGTTAATTTTTTATGACGAAAATAAGACAAAAATGTGAACTTCTTTACAGCTCTCATTCTTATATATTTATATAAATCGCCGTGGTAATTATGCTTTATTAACTTAATTTTAATGGAAATCAATATGAAATTATACGTAATATGAATAAGTGAGTTAATTCGGATGGAATAAATTACAATTAAAATAATGAGAAAGGATAGCACGCTTATAAAAGGCTTACTCCGAAAAATTGATGAAGGTAATCTCACTGAGAAGGATGAGAATCTGATAAAACTGTTGAAATTATCCCATGATAAAGATCAGACAAAAAGATTAACCAGGAGACAACTGGAAAGGGCTGTCAGCAGAAACAGACAAGCAATCTTCCAAAAAAGTGAAGAACCAAAAATGCATCATAGGAAAAAGCGAATACACCATACATTGGTTTATGGGGTGGCTGCTTCTGTTGCCATATTGGTACTCTTTTTCTCCATCTATTTCTCAACAGACTTAGCGAGGATCAATTCCAGCGTAGAAAATGAATCAGAGCAGGCAACGGAGAATCTTTACACTACAGGAGATAAGATTAAGCGTATCACATTAGCTGATGGATCAACAATTTTTCTGAACAAAGAGTCCACAATTTCATTGAGAAAGGGAAAATTTAATGCGTTTATCCGTGAAGTCTGGCTGGATGAAGGTGAGGCCTTTTTCATTATTACCAAAGATGCAAACCGTCCTTTTATCGTACACTCCCCGAACGGAGTCAGTACGCATGTACTGGGCACCTCCTTTAATATTAAATCCTACAACAAGCTTCCCGATCAGGTGATTTCTGTCAATACCGGAAAGGTGCAGGTCTTCAATGAACATCAACAGGAGATCATCCTGGAACCGAACTATAAAGTATCCATTTCATCTCAGGACGGAAGTTTCACATCCGGCAAAACAGATGCACTGTCAGTGGCTGAATGGAGAACAGGAAAGATCGTTTTTGAAAATGCATCGTTGGGTGAAATATCTTTTCGTTTAAAGCAATATTTTGATGTAGAACTTATTTACGATGAAATGAAATTCAGCCAGGATTTGATATATACACATTTCACCCCGGAAATGCCTTTGGAGGAAGTCCTCACTATCTTAGGGAGACTTGTCAACGCAACTTTTCATAAAGAGGGCAAGAAGGTTTACCTGCATAAACAACCTGTTCATCAGAAAAGGGAATAGTCATTTTATCAAATATACATTTATATAAAACGGATTGAGAGTTCAACCTGGAAAGAATAATAATGATGTACAGGAATGCAGGGCATGAATAAGGTGAGGAGCATGGGGTACCTTTATCGATGTAGTTATGAAGAATGAAGGATGAAAAAATCAAACATACTTGAATAATGTTATTCCGGGATATAATCCAATTTTAGTGAAAATAAATAATTTAAATCATATGAAAATAATAACGAGGACACTATTGACAAATGTTTTAATGCTGGTTATCTTTCTTTGGATGGGAGAAGGGGCAGCAAGGGCAAATATCCAGTTTACAGGAGTTATCCCTGCAGAATCTATGATCGAACGTATGGAGCGGTTGAATGAACTGGGTAAACGGGATGGTCAGAAAGTTTCTTATAATGTGCGTGAATTAGACGGTAAACATGTTCCCTCGTTGGAAGTGGAAACCAATAACATGGAAGAGTGGCTGTATAAGTCACTTGTCAATTCAGAATTCACGTATGAGAAAAGAGAGAACAATCATTATCTTGTTGTCCGTGATCACAGTCACGAGGCTGAAGCGATCAGTGAAATAGAACAACAGTCGGTAGTGACGGGTCGTGTTACTGACAATCAGTTTGAACCGTTAATTGGAGTGAATATCGTGGAAAAGGGAACCACAAACGGAACAGTCACCGATATTGACGGTCGTTATACACTTACCACCTCAAACAGTGCCATCCTGGTATTCTCTTATATTGGATTTGAAAATCTCGAAGTAACACGGAACAACCGTTCCTCTATTGATGTGGTGCTCAGTGAGGACAGTGAATTGCTTGAAGAAGTGGTGGTGGTTGGCTACGGCACACAGAAAGTGATCAACCTAACCGGTGCCGTGGGTGTAATTACATCAGAAGATATTGTGAAAAGGCCGATTACGAATGTATCTACCGGTCTTCAGGGGCTGGTACCGGGGATGACCGTCACCGCCAGTGCCAATGGGGGACTACCGGGTCAGTCAAATGCAACCATTCAGATACGGGGTATTGGTTCACGGAGTAATAACAGTCCCTTGATTTTGATAGACGGGGCGGAAGGAGACATGAACATTATCAACCCCAACGACATTGAAAGTATTTCAGTACTCAAAGATGCCGCCTCCGCGGCTATTTATGGTAACCGTGCCGCCAACGGGGTGATCCTCATCACTACCAAAAGTGTAACCGGAAAGGACCGGTCTCCGCGCATCAATATTGACACCTACTACGGAAGCCAGCAACCTACAAAAATGCCTCGTATGGCAGACAGTCCCACCTTCATGCGCTGGGAGAATGAGGCACAGGAGAATATCGGCGGTATTCAGAATTACAGCGAGGAAGATATACAGAAAGCCATCGATGGCACTGACCCCAATTATTTTGCCAATACCGACTGGATTGCTTCAACCTTCCTTAATGCTGCACCTCAGTATAGTCTCAATGCCAGTATTGACGGCAAGGCAAGCAATATGGGTTATTTACTCTCCTATGGATTCCTTGATCAGGACGGACTCACTGTAGGACAATCCACCAGTGCTATTCGTAATAATGTGCGATTAAAGCTGAATACTCAGGTAGCTGACTTATTTGATATCACTGCCAACATGAGCTATATTGATCGTAAGTTTAAGGCACCCAATAACGGGTTTGATGCAGCCAGCGGATCGCTTTACAACGCCATGCGTACACGGCCATTGGTACCGGTACGATTTACCGATGGCAAGTGGGGTTATGGCGGTGGACAAAGTAATCAGGTTGCTTATCTGACAGATGGTGGATCACAGGATTTCTCGTCACAGGAATTTACGGGTAATTTTTCAGTGAAAGTAGATCTGCTGGAAGGATGGACCGCTTCGGCCAACTATATCACCCGTCAATCCAACAGCTTTCGGAATGTACTCTCAAAGACAATCAACTTCTACTATCCGGAAACCACAACCCTCTGGTACACCACCAACACTCCCAACTCCATTGAAAACAGGGATTACCGGACACTGAGCCAGAATCTATTCGCACAAACGGACTATGAGGCGAGATGGGGTGCACATAACTTCAAGGCGATGGCTGGCTATCAGCAGGAGTGGCAACGTGCTGATTATTTCGCAGCAAGCAGAAAAAACCTGATTACAGAAAAGGATCCGATCCTTGATTTCGGGGCACCTGATACCCAGGCTAACAGCTCCACCGCCAATCACTGGTCTATGCGATCAGGCTTCGGAAGAATCAACTACAATTTTAATGAACGTTATCTCTTCGAAGCGAACCTGCGATATGACCTCACCTCCCGTTTTATCAAACAAAACAGGGGAGAATGGTTCCCCTCTTTTTCAGCGGGGTGGCGTCTTACGGAAGAGGAGTTTATGGCCCCAACACGTGATATACTGGATCAGTTTAAGATAAGAGGTTCCTGGGGTATACTGGGGAACCAGTTCTCTACCGGCTCAGATAACTATCCCTATCTATCCAGGATTGGAGTGGTTACAGTGCCTACCATCGGGGGGGTCTCCAATGATGGTTATGCCGAGACCTATATTGGGAATCCCAATTTGTTGTGGGAGATGCTCTATACAACCAATATCGGGGTAGATGTAAACATGTTGGACAATCGCCTCACATTAAATGGAGATTATTTCTTCAGAGAAACACGCCGTATGATTTATCAGCGGGAGTTTCCAGGTGCGGGAGGCTTTCCCTCGGTGATGGATGAAAACGGAGGAAAAATGGAGAACCGTGGTTGGGAGATCCAGCTGGGCTGGCGCGACAGGGTCAATGATTTCAACTATGGCCTCACCGCCACACTCTCAGATGTAAAAAATAAAATTACCGAGTGGGAAGGTGAGATTATTGGAAGCACCACAATCACAAAAGTGGGTTACAGCAATCAGTCGTTCTATGGACTTATCGCCGACGGCATTGCTGTGCCAACGGACTTTGAGAAATACAACCCCTATACCGGTAAGTATGAGAACCCCACCTTCCCTATTCTTGCAGGTGATGCTGGACTCGTACAACCGGGTGATATCAAGTACAAGGATCTGGATGAAAGTGGCACAATCGACCTGGATAACGACCGTGATGTGCTGGGTAGTTCCATCCCCCGATACACTTACTCGTTCAGGGGTGATTTGGAATACAAAGGAATTGATTTTAGTTTCCTTTTGCAGGGTGTAGGTAAGGTGGATGGTTATATTTACGGGCCGGCACGGCATGCTTTCACTGACCAGTCGACTTACCCCCAGGGGTTTCATGAAGGGAGATACCAGCCCTCCAATCCTAATCCCAACGCCTCTTATCCACGTTTCACATACAACCAGAGCTATAACCAGCGCTTTTCCACCTTCTGGATGGAAAATGCTGCTTACCTCAGGTTGAAAAACATCCAGATTGGTTATACGATCCCTCAGAGATTCACCAGATCACTGCGGATTGACCGTTGTCGATTGTATGCTTCTGCTGACAACCTTCTAACCTTCACTAACTATTTCTCTACCGCTGATCCGGAGAGACCGATCCAGGCAGGAGGTAACTATCCGCAAATAAAAACCTATGTATTTGGTATTAACATTACCCTTCACTAAAAAATTTAGAAATATGAAACGCAAAAATATCATTATATTCAATCTGTTTTTCATCCTTATCCTTTTCTCATCGTGTAATGATCAGTTCCTGGAAAAGGCACCCCTGGACGAACTGACAGATGAAAACTTCTGGCAATCGGAACTACAGGTGAAGAATGCAGCCAATGCCTGTTACTGGGGACTGATAGGCAAAGATCTTCCACTCAATGTTTCTGAAGGACTCAGTGACAATGCTCCCTGGTATACTTTAACAAGTTGGCGACAGATAGGCAGCGGATTGTACGGATCTGATTTTAGCCTGCTCAACACACGTTATCGTGACAGTTACAGACAATTAAGACGCTGTAATCATTTCCTCAATAATTATGAGAGAGCTACAAATGTTGACCCGATTTTGCTGGAGCAGTATGCTGCCGAGGTCAGGTTTCTACGAGCTTTCATCTACTATTATCTCACCTGCTTCTGGGGCGATGTTCCCTTCATCACCACCACAGTCAGTGCCGGTGATGAGGAGCTGACAGCACCCCGTACCGCTCGTTCTGTCATTGTTGATTTTATGCTTGATGAACTGAATGAAGCAGCCGAGAACCTTCCTCCCTATATTCAACCGGGAACGGAAAACTTTGGACGTATTTCAGGTGCCGGAGCCAAGGCTATGGAAGCACGTGTAGCTCTCCAGAATGAGCGGTGGGAAATTGCACGCGATGCCAGCCTTGCACTCATGCCGGGAGGACGTTTTGCTTATCATCAGCTATACTCCACCGGAAGGCCCGAACAAGACTATTTTGACCTTTTCACCTTCGAAGGGAGAGCATCAAGAAACCCCAACAACCGGGAGCCAATCCTATCCTATGTTTTCAACTTCAACCTGCCCACTCCCACCCGGCACAATCTGAGCAGGGAACTTCAGGTACCTGATCAGATCATCCGCTTCAATCCCACAAAATCATTGGTTGACAGCTACCTTTGCATTGATGGACTACCTATCGAGAAATCACCTCTCTACAAAGGTGATGGAACCTACACACCTGCCTATAGTGCTTATGACAGTGTTTTCGTAAATCGTGATCCGCGACTCAAACAATCGATCGTTTATCCTGGATACGACAAGTGGTACGGTCGTGAAGATGGCAGGGGCACCTCCAATCCTGCGGAGGATGCATCTAAAACCAATATCTTTCGTTCACCCAAATTCAACAACGATGGCAAGGGTGCCGTCACTTACACCGGTTATTATGTACGCAAATATTGCGAGCCAACGAAAGTGCCGGTATACAACCAGGACGATAATGATATTATCTTTATTCGTTACGGAGAGATTCTGCTCACTTATGCTGAGGCAATGTATGAACTGGGTGCACTCAATCAGTCGGTAATTGATGAGACTGTGAACCTGTTGAGAGACCGTGTGGGAATGAAAAGAATGAACATGGTTGAGTTAGTTGCTAATGGGCTCGATCTGAAAACAGAACTGGAGCGTGAGCGAAGAGTTGAACTTTTTATGGAAGGCCATCGGTGGTTCGATCTGCTTCGCTGGAAACAAGGTTATCAACTGGGTGTAGATATGTCGGAGCCACCTGCCCGTCAGGAGATGGGGATTTTAAAGGGAATACGTAAAGATTATGCTTTCAACCCCTCCGTATTTGCCTCAAGCACCAAGTTCGACGATAAAGGTTATCTTATATTTGATGAATCACGTGTCTTTGAAAGTCCAAAGAACTATTTATGGTCGTTACCTTTCAGACAGATGGAACTGAATCCCAATCTTCGTCCAAACAATCCAGGATGGGAAGATTAATAGATATTTAAGTATATATGAAAAAAATTCAATACCTCTTCATTACGCTGCTGTTACTGAATCCGTTCGGTTTCTACAGTAATGCCCAAACGGTTAAACTGCTGAATATGAACGTGAGAATGTCGGGGCAGATGGTCGGATATAACACCACCCCATTTGCGAACTTTATCAAGGGGTATGACCCTGATTTTGTGACATTGCAGGAGGTTGACTTTATGACAACGCGAAACGGGAATAAAGATTTCACCACTGAGTTGGCAGCGGAACTGGGCTACTTCTCAGCTTTCGGGCAGGCACTTGACTATCAGCAGGGTGAATATGGTGTAGCCATTCTATCAAAATATCCAATTGAGAAAATCTCCAACAACAGAATTACCGGTAACACTGCCGAGATGAAAGAACCCCGTACGGTGCTCTACATCGATGTTATTGAACCGGTGTCGGGACAGAGGCTGAGGATAGCAGTGACCCACCTGGATCACTCTACTGATGGAGTACGTTCATCAATGGTACAACAGCTAAATGGAATTATCGGATCATCATTCCCCACCCTTCTTGCAGGTGATTTCAACGCCAGACCCACTGAGTCGGCCATCACCACAGGTATGTCATCATGGCAGCGGATATGCAATAATTTTGCTACTTTTCCTTCATCTGCACCTACCAGCAAGATAGATTACATCTTCGGTAAACCGTCCGGACGGTGGAGTGTAAAAACATTTGAAGTACTGACCAATGTTAAGGAGATAACAGACCACTGTGCCATGCTTACCGAAGTACAGCTTAATGAAATGTGATACAATGAACATAACAGGTAAATATTACTTCCTTTTATTCCTTCTTCCTTTGTTGTGGGGTTGCTCAGGAAATGACCCTGGTGATCCGGCAGTAAAGCCTGATCCGGAACCTGTATGGGACAAATCCAGGACAGTGAAGATATCATTCCTGTCAGATCTTTCAGGAAACAACCCTTTTACAGTCAGCAGCTATCCCGCTGTTGCCTCTTTCGTGAAGGAGGATGAGAGCCATCTCTTAATTCTCGACAAGGCCAATGTCCGGCATGCTTCACCACGACTGAATCCCGGAGCAAGGATTGCCGTTTTGGCGATGCGTATTCCTCTCTTTGTGCCTACATCTTTTTCCGATGACAGCTATACAGGTTGTATGCTCCTGCTCAGAAAGCCTGTGCAGCAGATGGAGCTGGCTAAAGTAACCGATGATAATCGTCTGATGCAGACAAGTGTGGATATCAGGCCCGGACTGGGTACGAATGTAGCAATCGTATCATTCAGTCAGGTTGAACAGGTAACCGCAGCATCAGCCCTCTTGAAAAGTGCTATTGAACAATCAGTACTTGTAACCGGAACGATCCGTAGAGATCATCTTCCACAATTAAGATCAACACTTTCAGCTACTTTACAAGAGAGCACATATGAACTAACAGTTGCTGAAAACAGTAATAATAACAGTACCCTTTGTATCATTATGCTGGGATCAAAAAAATGGAAGTTCAGAAAACTGACTGAGATTAGCGTGCAGAATAACATTAAAAGTTCACTTCTGGAAGTGGAATATTTAAAATGAAAATAATAAAATTTTAAAAAATAGGCTATGATAAAAATGAAAGGCATCCTTTACAATCTGATGGTACTCTCCACACTTATTTTGTGGAGTTGCACCGAAGAGCCCATGACTGTGGATTATACCGACGACAGCTCCTACCCTCCCCCGTCAGTAAATATTACTTCTCAGGCCACACTCGAGACAGCCGAATTCAGGAAAAATGAAACAATTACCGGAACGGTTACATCTGAGAACGGACTGCGTGATCTCTTTGTTACACTCCTCAAGAGTAGTGAAACAGGATACGAGGAGGTAAACAGAAACTACAGGGTTTACCAGACTTTCGACGATTTTCCCGAGAGCCAGGACTTCACACTTGAGATCACCATCGCTGATAAGGAGACTGTAGCAATTGGCGTGTTTGCGACCGATATCTATACAAAAAGTACCCTTTCGCCTGTAGTCATCCAACGTCTGAAAGGGATTCCTCCTGTGGTCACACTTACACCCAATCAGATCGAAGCGGTTGAGCTTGACGGTTCGGTATCCATTAGCGGTACTGCCTCCACACAGGTAGGACTCCAGTCGATCAGCTATGCCCTCGTACGTAAATCACCATACAGAGAGCTCTCTGAACCGGTTGCTATTACTGTGGCCCCTACCGATTTGGAGAAAAGCTTCAGCTTCGAAATTGCGGTTGATGACGAGCGGGCTGACGCAATCGCCGTGATAGTAACCGATAAGGACGGATTCAAGGAAACTGCGTTTGTAGATATCGTTACCATCACCGGTATTCCGGAAGGAAGAGCACTTATCTTTGAAGAGATCGAGATGGCACCTGAATGGGAAAATCCAATCAACCCCACGCAACCATATATCTTCTCATTTGAGGGATTGGTTGTTAACGGGCAGCTTAAAAATGTGGTCACCCTCAATGATCTGGTAAATGCTACCGGTGGGAGAATTGACTTTGGGTTCGTCAATTGCTGGAGAAACAGCGGACTGGTGGTCATCGCCAACCGCGGTCCCGGCTTTGTCAGTGCCGACCGTATCACGGGAGGAACCGTTGGTCGTCAGGTGGACACGCCATGGCTTACGATTGGTATGAATGCTACCTTCTTTAAAATTATCCCATCAGAGATGGTTGCGGAGATGGATCTGGACAACTTCTTCGATACCACCTTCGGCAACTGGGAGACTTTTCAGGAACTTGCGAAGTTATCCACCTTCGTGACTGGTACCGGCACGGGTGACAAGCAGCTGATGCAACGTATAGAGGCCTCCTCCGACAGAGCCACAACAGCTCATCTCCAGATCGTAAATGGCACCTATATCGCCATACGCCGGCAGTTTGAAGGTAATGTCAAGTATGGTATCATCAAGGTGATAGAGGCGGTGGATGACACACCGGCACTCAATGACCAGGGCAAGATACTTGGAGTAACCTCTGAACCGGGAAAGTCTCAGTATTACAGAGGTCCCGGGATGGAAGGATTCGAGTATGTCGGTGTCACCAGGCTCTATGGTAAGAAAACCACGTTAAAGATCATTGTTCAGCAATAATGATTTATTCAGGTGCATACAAAGGCAAGACGGTAGGTGACCGTCTTGCCTTTGCATTTTATTTTTTAGTCTGACAATTTATTTATAGTTTTGTAACATATAAACGGGTTTATATGTTACAAAACCTTTTCTCACTTTTACCCTTCCTTGTCAGTCTTTTCTGGTTGATACTCTTTTTGGTGGATTACGGAAAGTTTGATCCTGCAAAAAGGCTGCTTACACTCTTCATGCTGGTATGTACCATTCTCTATTTTTGTCACGCAGTTTATTATCATCAACATATTCATCTCTACAGCCTGGTTGAAAGTATCTACACATTCTGCACACTTGCAGTTTATCCACTCTATTATCTCTATATACGGAGGCTGACAAGTGAGAAACCTTTAGTATTCCATGATTACTGGGTATTACTTCCTGCTCTCATCATCAGTCTGGTATCGGTACTTCTTTATTCCCTTATGAGCGAAAGTGAACGGCTCACATTTGTGGAGCGTTTTTTCTTCAATCAGGACACATCAGTGGTTGGAAGCTCCCTGATTATAAGGGGACAGATTATCCGAATTCACATTGCCAAGTTTCTGTTTATTGCACAGTTATTACCTGTATCTTACTTTGGCTATCGACTACTTCTCAACTTCAGTAAGCAGGTGAACAACTATTATTCTGACACGCAAAAGAAAACATTGTCTTCCACCAGGATGATGCTGTCGTTATTTATTTTGTTTGCCTTTTTTTCTGCTATAGCCAATCAGCTGGGGCGTAATTTTTTTTTACAGGAATCATGGTTGATCGTAATTCCTTCAATCATCTTTAGTAGCATGATCTTTGCTGTCTGTTATGTGGGTTTGAAACAAAATTTCACAGCTGAGGATTTTCATTTGGAGACCCGGACAGCCCAAAAGGTAGAAACAGAAAACCCTTACTCCAACACAGAGATACTGATTGACAAGATCAGAGTATTGATGGAGGAGGACCAATTATTCAGGAAAATGGATCTACATATCTCTGATGTGGCCTTAAGCGTAGGTAGTAACCGTACCTACGTATCCACTTATATCAACAAGGAGTTGAATATGTCATTTTCAGACTATATTAACAATTACCGCATTGAATATGCAAAATCATTATTGAGCAAACAGAACAATACACTTTCACTCATTGAGATAAGTGAGCAATCAGGCTTCACCAACGAAGTATCCTTTTACCGGAATTTCAAGAAAATTACAGGCACTACTCCAAATCGTTGGCTTCACGAACATGCTTCTGAATGTTAATTTTACGATTTGTAGTTCTTATTTGTTGATTTGTAAGTGTAGTCATATTTGATATTTTGTTTCTTTAGATAATTAAAAAATAATCATGATATGACAAATCTAAAACTCAAGAAAGGGACAAGAAATAAAAGCATCCTTCTGAACATACTGCTCCTGTTGTTTTTCACTGTAACCATACAACAATGTAGTAGTCCGGAGGAGGAGATCATCATACCGGATAAACAGGGTCAGACAAAACCGGATAATGAAAACCCTGGCGGGGATGATCCGGGTGACACAGATCCCGGTGATCAGGAACCCGCTGAAAACCTCAATGTGGACAAAACCGGTGGAACGATCTTCAAGGAGGAGTTCAAACTGGTGATCCCGGCAGATGCATTTCCTGCCTCAGTCACCATGGAAATCACCGCACAGGCTAAAGGCTCCGTGATGAATGAGTTTGAGGCCTCCCCCTTCTACAAGGTGAAGCTTCCCCGTAACTTTACCAAACCCCTCAGGATAGAGCTGCCAACCGATACAGAGATATCCCAGGGAGATGTCTACTTCCGCTTCTCTGCACCGGGTGTGGAGATCAGTTCACAGCAGGAGAGTGTATCCACCATCTGGATCAAAGGCGTGAAAGAGGGTGCTGTCTACTATGCTGATCTGGTGCCGTTTGAAGAAGCTTCCGGTGAGACAGGCGAGCTGATCGTGGGATTGGTGAAGGACTATCAGGAATCGGATGATTCAGAAACCAGGGCCATTACCTCGGAAAAGAAATGTGTGGTGTACGCTCCCCGCTACTATCACGAAGAGAGCAGGGATATCGCACTACATGTGGAGGAAGCCATCAAACAGCTGGAAGCGATTGGATTCAGTTTTGCGAAACGGAACAAACAGATCCAGGTGGAGGTGAAGAAACTGAGCGGTGCGGATGCCTACGGCTATTTTATTCCCTCCCGCTACAGCAGTGATTGGAACTCGCTGGTGATCAACAGCCAGAAGCTATCAGAGAAAGAGGAGATCAAGCGCACCATCATGCATGAGATGACCCACTTCGTGCAATACTATTACGACCCCCGATGGTTGGTAACGAAATCGTTTGTGGGAGGTGATTTCCTTTGGATGGATGAGGCTGTAGCCGTCTGGGCTGAAAGCCTTTACGTGGAGGGCATATCATCTGTGCAACTGGGAAACCAGTTCTGTCCTCTGGAGGGTTTCTCCCCATTGACAGGTGAAGAAAAGAATGCGCACGGCTACGGCATGGCCGGGTTGGTCCGCTGGATCGCCGATCGTTACGGCAATGACAAGATCGTGGAGCTTCACAAGCAACAGGAAGCCGGTGCAACCTCTGTATATGATGCATTCGATGATGCATTCCCGGATCTCTTTCTGGAATATGGGATCTTTCTCAAGGATTATATCCGCGAAAACGGCGTGAAGGACCTGCTGCAGGGAATCGGTCGCGGCAAGATGTTCATCAACAGCATGAATGAGGTGAAAAGTAATGAACCTATTGGTATCAAACCTCATTCCACATTCATTGAACGAATCAGCATCGATCCTGATTACAAGCTACCCGACAAGGTTACCCTCTCCATCAAGGTGGAAGGCGGAATGGATGGCGGCAAAGGACAGATCTGTGAACTCTACCGCTACGACAATGAAAAAAAGGAGATCATCTTTGTGGATGAGTTTTTCGACTCCTACGAGTATGAAGAGGTATCGGCACTCCAGGAGAAGAAAGATATGCTCTTCGTGGTCTACTATCACCCTTTCAACAAGGAGCGTGACGTGACCATGACCGTACGGCTGGAAGAGAAGCTGGAGTTTGCAACCGGAAAGATTAAACTGACGATTGATCAGTTAAACAATTACAATGGGTTCTATTCTGCTTCATTCGCCGATGAGTTGGTCGTTCCTTTTGAAGAAATGAAGGGAACTTCGCGCTATGTAAAGGACAAAGTCATTTTCACCTCCTCTTCAACTTATACCAATACCTGGAGCAGTATGTTTGACAAAGGAGATTGTACCTGGGAGATTACTCTGGAAATAGATACCAAGTCGTTGAAAATACTCAAGGGATCAGCATCAAACGTCAGCAACATTTATAACCGAAGTGGGGCCTTGACAAGAAAACAGAGTTATACGCTTAGTTTCAAGGATGTCCCCTATATAAGAACCTATACAGACGGCAATAATCGAAGCTACCGATTTGGTGCATCAGAAAGCAACGGCAATATAGAGAACTTTGTTACTGCCTTTAGCAACAGTCTCGGGGAGATGACCTGGGATGGCTGGAAAACAAAAGAAGTCAATTCCTGGAAACCAAA
>JADMKJ010000002.1:39517-48952 GCA_015478855.1 Proteiniphilum sp. | reverse complement strand
ATCTCCCGCTTCAGCAACCAGACAAACGGGTTCCACCAGAACAGGAGACAGAGCGTTTCAATCAGCATGATATCAACTGAATGACCCTGCTGCACATGTGTCTGCTCATGCAGCAGTATCTGAGCCAGCTCGGCGTCGGAATGCTTTTCGGTATGGATAAAAATCAGGTTAAAAAAAGAGAAAGGTGTGATATCATCCTTCAGCCGGTATACCGGTATGCCGGAAATCTCAGTAAGTTCACTTTTCACCCTGACACGAATGATGGAGATCAGCTGAATAAGAAACCGCAAGACGAACAGCAGTGTGATTGAAATGTATATGATCATGCATAATTCAGTCCAGTTGATATCCCGTGAAGGAACAGTCTCTTCTGCCGGAACTATTTCCATCACTGGCTCTCCGATGAAAACGGTGGTCACTGTCTCTTCTGTTTTCACGGATAAAAGATCCGAGAGACTACCCGGCACCGGAACAGTGATCAGCGGATAGAGAAGTGAGAAAAGGATGACCGAAAGGAAAAAGAAACGGCGCAGATGCAGGAAGTTATCTCTCTTCAGCACAACTGCATAGAGAATGAAGAACAGCGACAGTGCGATATTTGCCTGTATCAGGTAGATAAAAAAAGGTTGCATGGTGTTTCAGTTTGTGATGAAACAGATTGTTTACTTCTGATTCTTTTCAATCAGGCGTATGATCTCACCGAGCTCTTCCGTGGTGATCTTTTGCTCTTTGGCAAAGAAAGAGACCAGCTCCTTGTAAGAATTGTCGAAGTAGCTCTCCACTACCCCCGACAGAAAGTGCCTTTTATAGGCTGCTTCAGTGATGAGAGGTTTAAAGACCTTGACGTTGCCGAATCTTCTTTTTATCAGATACCCTTTGTTCTCGAGGTTCTTGAAGATGGATGCGACCGTCGTGTAAGGTTGCTTAGGTTCCTCCATCCTCTCCACCACATCCTTGATGGCGCATTCATTGAGTTGCCACACATGCAACATCACATTCTCTTCCTGGGGTGTTAATCGTTCCATATCGTTGCGATTTATAATGATTCAACAGTGCAAATTTACGAACTTCTCGTAAACAACAAATTATTTCGTAACTTTATTTCGTTAAATAATTGTAAAGAAGAAAGACTGTCTAAACATCGAATGGCTGGATACTCTTCGTAGCCATACATCCTTTGCTATTGTAAGCATATTGCATAGCACCAGATGATGGTTCAGTGCTTCCAAAAAAAGGATAACAGCAAAGCCATCCTTCAAGTGTAGAGAGGCATCTCCCACCATGCGGAGAAGCATGGGATGGAATTTCTTTGAGCAAGTCAGCACATCAGTGCTGTAACCTGTATACCACTGCTGTTGAAAATAGCACATCGACAGCCTGACCACGATGAGTACCAGGCTTCCATTTCGGCATTGACTGAAGCACGCGGATAGCTTCGGCATCTAAATGCGGGTGTAAGCCGCGCACGACCTTCACATCACTTATTGTGCCGTCTTTCATCACCACAAAACTGCAGATCACACGCCCTTGAATATCCTGACAACCCGGTGGTTCCGGATATGTAAGGTTTTCAGACAGAAATTTCACCATTTCTTTCATTCCCCCGGGAAACTCCGGTTGTACTTCCACGTTGGTTAAAATCTCTTCCGTCTCAGCCAACTTTTCTTTCTGTGGTTCTGTGATTTGTCGGCTATGGGCTCCACTATTTGTTAACAGACCATCCGTAATTACATTCGAATCATTACCCCTAAGCCTGAATACAACGGGTACTGTATATCGTACATTTACCGCTTCTCCCTGCTGTATTCCGGGCTCCCATAAAGGCATCAGTTCAAGAACCCGTTTTGCCTCCGCATCCAACTGGGGATCAACGCCACGCACCACAGCTACATCACTGATCGTGCCGTCTTTCTTCACCATAAACTGACAGATTACCCTTCCCTCTATTTTATTCGTTATTGCTACGACAGGATAACGTATATTTTCGGACAGAAATCGCATCATGGCAGGTACCCCCCCGGGAAACTCCGGTTGTACTTCCACGTCGATAAAAATCTTTTCTGTCTCAATAGTATCTGCAGCCGGGATTCTCTCTTTCTCAACCGGTAACCGGAATTCGATGGGAAGTGAAAAGTGAATATTCACCGGCACTCCCTTCTGCCTGCCCGGTTTCCAGTCGGGCATCAGTCTCAGCACACGCATTGCTTCGGCATCCAGCGAGGGATCCACTCCCCGTTCCACATAGAGGTCCCGGATCGATCCATCATCCATTACAATAAAACTACAGATGACACGTCCCTGGATCTCGTTTTCCTTTGCGATTGCAGGATATTGGATATTGCCGGAGAGAAATTTCACCAATGCCCTATTTCCACCCGGGAATTCGGGCATCACTTCCACCACGGTGAAAGTCTCTACCCGTTGCTTTTCAGGGGGCGGTTGCTGCAGACTGTATCTCTGCTCCTGCAGGGGCGTAGCCGGGATTAATGCTGAAGCAGGGGTCAGATCTACTTCAGCACTCTCCCGCTGAGAAGCATAGAGGCTGACCGCAGAAAGAAACAGCAGGATCAGGGGGAGCATCCGCAGGTATCTGCCCACACTGTATGCAGGCGATTTAGATTGATTCATCATCATAACAGGTTGTTTTAATTGTGAAACATTGAAATTATTCACTATCGGAACTGCCGTTTCATATTCTTTAAGTTGCCAATGCAACATCACCTTCTCTCCCAGAGGGGTTAATCGTTCATACCGATACGATTTATAATGACTCAACACAGCAAATTTACGGACTTCTCGTAAACAACAAATTATTTCGTGACCTTCTTGCGTTAAATAATCGTAAACGAAAAGCTGCCTCAATCACACATATTGAGACAGCTTCATATAGTTGTTTGGAATTATATCAGTCCTGTTTTTCGAAATCCTGCATACACTGGATCAAAGCCTCCACTGCTTCTATTGGGCAGGCGTTATAGATCGATGCGCGGAAACCACCCACGGAGCGGTGTCCCTTGATACCCACCATTCCTCTCTCTTTTGCAAATTCCAGGAAGGCAGCTTCTTTCTCTTTATGGGCTTCATTCATGACGAAGCAGACGTTCATGATGGAGCGGTCTTCTTTCGCAGCGGTACCGACGAAGAGGGGGTTGCGATCGATCTCATCATAGAGCATTGCCGCTTTCTCCTTATTCAGCTTATACATTGCTTCCACACCACCCAGTTCTTTCACCCATTTCAGTGTTTCATGCATCACGAAGATGGGGAACACCGGCGGGGTGTTGAACATCGATCTGTTTTTCTCCACATCACTTATATGTGTGCGGTAATCGAGCATGGTCTGCAGGGGACGGTCCAGCTTACCGAGGATATCCTCACGAACGATCACAAAAGCGACTCCTGCAGGTCCGACGTTCTTCTGTGCACCCCCGTAGATGATGCCATATTTGGAGACATCCACCGGGCGGCTCATGATATCTGATGACATATCGGCAACCAGCGTAACGGGGCTGTCGATATCTTCGTGCAGCTCGGTACCATAGATGGTATTGTTGGTGGTGATATGAAAATAATCGGCATCTGCAGGGATAGTGTATCCCCTGGGGATATAGGAATAATTTTTATCTTCCGAGGAAGCCACAATTTCAACATCTCCGTAAAACTTCGCCTCTTTGATTGCTTTCTTCGCCCACACCCCTGTCTGCAGATAAGCCGCTTTCTTTTTCATCAGGTTGGCAGGCACATCAAGGAACTGCGTGCTGGCACCGCCTCCAAGGAAGAGCACCCTGTAATTATCGGGGATTTGCAGCAACTCCTTCCAGAGGTCTGCGGTCTCCTTCATGATTCGTTCCCATCCGGGAGTACGGTGTGAGATCTCAAGGATACCAATGCCGGTGTTATCGAAATCACGGATCGCATCAATGGCGGACTCTACTGCCTGTCGTGGGAGGACACATGGTCCTGCGTTGAAATTGTACTTCTTCATACTATTCACATTTTTATGATTTGTTGTTCACTCTGAATCGTTCGTCACCATTTTGAAAGAAAGTGACAATCTGACTTGCGGCAGCCAGGCCCGCGTTGACGTTGGCCTCGGTGGTCTGGGCACCTGCTTTCTTAGGTGTGGAGAAATAGCGTTTCGGGAAACGGGAGAGGAATTCCTCGTGCCGCACAGGCATCATGTCAGTTATAAACTGAAAGCGAGGACGCTCCTCCATGATCCGCAGCAGATCCTCCTCCACCAACAGCTCCCTGCGGGCTGTATTGATCAACACCCCGTCACGTGGCATGAGCGAGAGGAGATCATAGGTCACACAATTACGTGTCTCGGGAAGCAGCGGCATATGCAATGATACAAAATCGCTTTTCTCAAACAACTCCTCGTTGCTATAGACAGTGACTACACCATATTCACCCTCTTTACGGAGATCATCGTGTGAAAGAGTAGGTGAATAGGCATTGACCGTCATGCTGAATCCACGTGCAATCTTAGCAACCATCTTGGCCACATTGCCAAAAGCATAAAGCCCCAGTGTCTTGTAAGATATTTCCCGTCCCACGCTCCCGTCGAACTGGTTACGCTGTATGTATATCAGCATTCCCAACACAAGCTCTGCCACGGCATTTGCATTTTGTCCCGGGGTGTTCATCACGCAGACATCACGGCTGGTGGCTGCATCGAGATCCACATTGTCGTAGCCGGCACCCGCCCGGACCACAACCTTCAGGTTGGGTGCCGCCTCTATCACTTCACGGTTAATCACATCGCTACGGATAATAATGGCGTTTGCATCTTTCACAGCTCCAAGTAATTGGGTTTTGTCGGTGTAGCCCTCAAGCTTTTCGAACTGGTGACCGGCAGACTCAAGGATCTGCTGTATCCCCCCCACTGCCTGTGCAGCAAATGGCTTACTTGTCACTAAAAGTACCTTCATAGTTTTGTTTTTGCTTTATTTAAAACCTCTCCTGAAAATAGAATCACAAAATTACAAACTTAAATCAAACAAAAAACGAAATCGGAATGAAATATGGAGTTCTATTTTAAACTGTCAGCCATAAAAGTTATTTGTCCGATAAATTGAATCATCGTATCTTTGCGCCGCACGAAATATTTTACGTAATGAATAGCTCTTATCCCTCCACTTTACTTGAGAATGCAGTGAACGAATTTGCCAGGCTCCCGGGTATAGGGAGGAAGTCGGCACTTCGGTTAGTACTGCACCTGCTCAGACAGGATGAAGAGAAAGTAGTCCATTTCACCGATACAGTGCTCAAGCTGAGACAGGAGGTAAAATACTGTGCTGTCTGTCATAACCTATCTGATACAGAAGTGTGCGGTATATGTGCCGATAACAGACGTGATCGCAGTGTTGTTTGCGTTGTTGAGAATGTGAAAGAGGTGATGGCCATAGAGAAGACCATTCAGTTTTCGGGATTGTATCACGTGCTTGGTGGCATCATCTCTCCCATCGATGGTATTGGTCCGTCGGATCTGGAGATCAGCTCACTTGTAGAGAGGGTAAAGGATGGAGAGGTCAAAGAAGTGATACTGGCACTGAGTGCCACGATGGAAGGAGACACTACCAACTTCTACATCTTCCGCAAGCTCCAGCCTTACGACGTTAAAGTGACAATTATCGCCAGGGGTGTCTCTGTGGGTGATGAGCTGGAGTATGCCGATGAGGTGACACTGGGACGGTCCATACTCAACCGTACCCCTTTTGATGAATCATATAAACTACTGTCGAAATGAAGGAAGAGAATAAATTGGAGAGACTCATCACCGTTCTCAGAAGGCATTACTACGGTAATATCATCACGCTCGCACTGCTTTTACTCCTGATGTTGTTTCGGTTTATCCCTACCTTTCGGGAAAGCGAGCTGATTGGTGTCACACTGGAAAGATACACCATCATGATCTCCATCATCGCCATCCCGCTGGCTTTGAAACTTTTTGCCCAAAAGCTGAAAAAAGTGCACCGACCCGCCGAAACTGCTGTTGCCTTAAGAAAGTATAAAAATGCTTCCTTCCTCCGTTTATATATCATCAGTGCTGTGACATTGCTGAATATCCTACTGTTCGGTTTCTCACACAACAGCAATTTCATGTGGATTACTGTAATTCTTTTTATTATCTTCCTCTATTGCAAACCATCCTATGTTGAACTGGCAAGTCTTACTGAAGTGCCGGAAGAGAACAGAGCTACTGAAGAGGAAGTAATCGAGGACTCCGAAAACAAGACAGGAGAGGAAGTGATCGAGGACTCCGAAAACAGGACTGAAGATGAAGAAGCTGCTGGAAAATAAGATGATCCGTCTGCGTGCCACGGAACCTGAAGATCTGGAGGTGCTCTACAGCTGGGAGAATGACACTGAGATGTGGAAAAATGGCGTATCTATCGCTCCCTTTTCCCGTTTCACCATCAGGCAGTACCTGATCGATTCCAAACAGGATATCTACACGGACAGACAGCTTCGTTTGATGGTTGTATTAAAAGAGAGTGGAGAGACCATCGGCACCATTGACCTCTATGATTTTGATCCTTTCCACAGGAGGGCAGGTGTCGGCATCCTTATCGACAAACGGTTCAGAAAGCAGGGTTACGGATTGCAGACGTTAAAGCTGATGGAAGATTATTCTTTTGACTTTCTCAATCTTCATCAGCTCTATGCCTTTATTCCGGCAAGCAACACCATAAGTATCCAGCTCTTCACAAAAGCAGGTTACATAACGGCAGGCAGACTGAAGGGGTGGCTTTCCACAGGAGACAGTTTTGAAGATGTGCAGGTGATGCAAAATATCAGACCGGAGTGATTGTTTTTTCATTCAATTGACCAACAGCGATAGAGAGATTATGCAGGAAGATATCAAGAAAGCATGTGAAATGCTCAGGAATGGCGGGATGATACTCTATCCCACCGACACCATCTGGGGCATTGGCTGTGACGCCACCAATGAAGAAGCGGTGAGCCGCATATACGCACTGAAGCAGCGTGACGACAGCAAGTCGATGCTGGTGCTGATGGACAATCCCGCCAAGCTGCAGACCTACATTCAGGATGTGCCCGATATTGCGTGGGATCTGATTGACCTGACCGACAAGCCGCTCACCATCATCTATGAGGGAGCAAAGAACCTTGCGGCTAACCTCATCTCAACCGACGGCTCCATCGGCATCCGCATTACCGACGAGCTTTTCTCCAGGGAGCTGTGCAGGCAGTTTCGCAAACCCATCGTATCGACCTCAGCAAACATCAGTGGTGAACCCTCACCGTCGCGATTCACGCAGATCAGTCCGGTGATAATGGAGGGCGTTGATTATATCGTCACCTACAGGCAGAAGGAACATAGCGAAGCCAGGCCTTCAGGAATTGTGAAGCTGGGCAAGAACGGCACCATCAATATTATCCGGAAGTAAAGAATTTGGTTATCTTTGCAATCGGTTTAAGAAATCTGTTGTTCCGATGCAAATAAAAGAGATATACAATCAATTTTTCCTCTGGCGCGACTCTCACATAAAAGAGCGCCATTTTCTGCTGTTCGTCTGTTTCCTTGTCGGGATACTAACTGCACTGGCAGCCTGGTTACTGAAGGCAGCCATCCACTTTTTCCAGGTTTTTTTCACCGAAAATTTCAGCCAGGCAAACATGAACTTTGCCTACCTGCTCTTTCCTATCGTGGGGATACTCCTTGCCGGACTCTATGTGAAGTACATAGTCAAAGATGATATCAGCCACGGAGTCACAAAGATTCTCTTCTCCATCTCACAGCGCAAAAGCCGGATCAAACAACATAATATGCATTCATCGCTGGTAGCCAGCTCCATCACCATCGGTTTCGGAGGTTCTGTGGGAGCTGAGGCTCCTATCGTGCTGACAGGGTCAGCTATCGGATCTAATCTTGGGAGGTTCTTCAAGCTGGAACAGCACAGCCTGATGATACTGGTGGGGTGTGGTGCTGCCGGTGCAATCGCCGGCATTTTCAAAGCACCCATCGCAGGTATCCTGTTTGTGATTGAGGTGCTGTTGCTCGATCTCACCATGTCGTCCATCCTCCCGCTGCTGGTGACTGCCGTCACGGCGACTACCGTCTCCTATCTGCTCACCGGCATGGGAGCCATGTTCGCCTATTCGCAGGTGGAGCCTTTTATGCTCAACCGCATTCCCTACGTGATTCTTCTGGGTATCTTATGTGGGTTTGTCTCCCTTTATGTTATTCGTGCCATGAGCTGGTGTGAAGGGATATTCCGTAAGCTGTCGCACTGGAATAAGTTCCTGCTCGGGGGTATCCTACTGAGTATCCTTATTTTTCTCTTTCCACCACTCTTTGGTGAGGGATACAACACCATCAACACATTGCTGGCAGGGGGGGACACGTTTCACTCACTCACCAATGAAAGCTTTTTTTACAACCTTGAGAGCCGCTGGGCCATAGTACTCTTCCTTCTGCTGGTCATTCTCTTTAAAGTGTTCGCCACCAGTGCCACCAACGGTGGTGGCGGTACGGGAGGAGTGTTTGCCCCCACCCTGTTTCTGGGTTGCATTGCAGGTTTTATCTACTCCTACACGCTCAACGAGATGGGATATACCACCTACCTCCCCCAGGAGAACTTCGCACTGATGGGTATGGCTGGGGTAATGGCAGGAGTAATGCATGCTCCCCTTACCGGCACCTTTCTTATCGCGGAACTTACCGGTGGTTACGATCTCTTTCTTCCGCTCATGATTGTCTCCCTGGTCTCGTACGGTACGATCCTGGTGTTCGAGAAACACAGTATCTACGCCATACGTCTAGCCAAGAGAGGTGAATTGATCACGCATCACAAAGACAAGGCAGTGCTCACTTTTTTAAAGATCGAAGATCTGCTTGAAAAGGATATCCCCACTGTTAAACCCACTATGTCGCTTGGTGAGATGGTGAAAGTGATCTCTACATCCAACCGTAATATTTTCCCGGTGGTGAATGACGAAAGTGTCCTGTTAGGGCTTGTGATGATGAATGATATCCGCAATATCATGTTCCGTCCGGAACTGTATGACCGGTTCACCGTACAGAAATTCATGGTTGGTGCACCTGCGAAAATTGAGATCAGCTCCAGCATGGAAGAGGTGATGGCCATGTTTGAGAATACAAAAGCGTGGAACCTGCCGGTGATAGATGAGAAAGGTGTCTATAAGGGTATCCTGTCGCAGTCGTCGGTATTTAACTCCTACAGGGAGGTGCTGGTGGAAAATTATTCTGAAACGGATGAATAGCAGTGACATAAAAATGAAAAAGGAAACATTAAGAATCGTCTTCATGGGCACACCAGCGTTTGCCGCGGAGTCGCTGAAGGCACTGGTTGAGAACAGTTACAACGTGGTGGGAGTGGTTACCATGCCCGACAAGCCGGTTGGCAGAGGATACAGGCTGCAACCATCGGCTGTGAAGCAATA
>JADMKJ010000002.1:6567-39417 GCA_015478855.1 Proteiniphilum sp. | reverse complement strand
AAAATATTCAAAGAGACTTGTCGGATAGATTGGGGAATGAGGGCCGCTGAACTGTATGATTTTATCCGCGGCTTATCGCCCTATCCGGCGGCATGGACAGAACTGTGCGGGGACGGGAGTGATCAACCGCTGCGGGTAAGACTTTTCGCAAGTGAGCTGATCAGTGAGTTAATCAGAGGCAACGCAGATAACTTACCTGCAGGTACCATCCGGACAGACAACAAAACATTTCTTGATGTAGTGGTACATGATGGGTTCATCCGCATCACAGATCTTCAGTTATCAGGCAAGAAAAGGATGAAAACAATCGATTTTCTAAACGGATACGCGTTCCCTGAAGATGCCCGTTTCAGCTGACATCACCATTTGTAATTCAACCCGAAGCTAAGCGTCTGATTCACCTGCCAGTATTGATAATCAGGGTCGGCAGGCACTCCGTCATCGTACCTTACATTCACATATACACGTGTAGAAAAAGCATTGCTCAATGCCATATTCAGTCCGTTCTCGAACTCAGACATCACTTTCTCGTAACTGGTAAAGTAGCTCAGGCGTGAGTCCCAGGTAATGTAGCGTGTGATATCGTATTTCAGTATGGAAGTGATAGTGGAACCGATATCCATAAGTGACCTTTTGCCCTCGGGGATACCATATCGTTTCACATCGACAGATTTATTCCCCACATATTTGTAGTTAACAGAAATCGGCGCTAAGGCCAGTGTCCATTTCACTCCGCGATGGCGTACCTTCTCCGATCTTTTATTCAGCTCATATTTCAAACCAATACCGGCATTCACATATAAAGGAGCAAGAAATGAAGATCTTATATCATTTGAGTTGGGATGATAATTATTGAACAACTGTGATTTCGCCTCCATGTTGGTGGAGTAAGACCATCCTTTTGCAAAGGCATTCACCCCAAAGTCACCATAATAACGAATCAGGTCGTCACCGATGCGATAGCTCCTCACTGAATCTTCCGGTGCATTAAACAGGGATAAGCGCCACTCGAGTGTATTATTGAACCTTATTTTCTCTTTCTGATAGTTTGCCCTGACGACATGATAATTATTGAAATTAAGATTGTTTGTTCCCCCTTTATGCCAGTTGTTGGAGAAAAAATTCTGCGCAAACTGGAAGGAGTGTTCACCGCTACGTACCCAATATTTGCGGTCGATGGATGTCACATCCACACCGGGTGCATCCAGTGAATAGGTTGTTTCTGTTTTCAACAATTCACGGAATGGGTTAAAGGTCTCTCTCACAATCTCATCACTACTTTCCACACGGGGAATGGAGTCAAAATCGAGGATGGAATATTTTATCTTGTCTGGATAATTCCTGTAATAATCACGTCGCACGTTTTGCACAAAATCAGCATGTTGCAATGCAGGAGCGTAAGTTTTCTCCAGTGGAATAAGTATACCTTTCTCAGAATCTTCACCCAAGGGATAGAAGGAGAGATCGCGGGGCAGCATTTTGCCGGTATAGATCATCGGCAGAAAGAGCGGGTTATAAAAAAGGGTGTCACGAAATGTCAACCCGTGTAATGAAGCCATATTGGTATTCATCACAGGAAGCTGTAATATCCCGCGCTCATTTCTCATATAGATTGAATCGAGTGGGTTTATGTAGATGAGCGAGTCGCTTTGTTCAGGTTGTGCAAGAAGTATGCGCTGAGGTGAGATGATCACAGGCAGACTATCCTGTGGGTTATTGGTTATTGCGGGTGCAACTGTTTGTATGTTATGCCGGGGTGCTGTACGCTGTTCAATCTGTCTGCTTACATCGGTTATATTTTGAAACAGATCCATGCTGTCCAAAACCTGCAGTGGTTCTGATACAACATTTACTGTGCCGTGGTTCTCTGAGGCCATGGCGAAAAATGAAAAAACAGATAAAATCAAAGGGAGGACTATTCGTTTCATAATCAATATTTGGTTGGAAAGGAGATAGAATTTTTTATCACAAGAAATTAAATTCGCTATCGCATTCTTCCGAACAACAAAGATATAAAAAAAGTTCCAGATATAATAAGTGGCTGACAAAACCTTTCCTGCAATTAATCTGTTATTTAAACATTGTTTGATATAAAATGGCCATGCATTGCAATCGGACGAACTATTTTATTTACTTTTGTTTTATGTCTGCGCAGACAAATGCGTTGAGCAATCATTGAACAGATTTCTTACAACAAATATTAATTTCAGAACGAAATGAAAAAATTATCCTTCTTTGTATTGATTGTTGCCGGTGCTTTATTGCTCACAGGCTGCCAGGGTTATAACAGGATGGTTGAGAAACAGGAAGCTGTCACAGCGCAGTGGGGAAATGTACAAAACGCCTATCAGCGTCGTGCAGACCTTATTCCCAATCTGGTTAACACGGTGAAAGGTTATGCAACCCATGAACAGGAAACATTTACACAGGTGACTGAGGCACGTGCAAGAGCCACACAGACAAACATCAACCCAGAGAACCTCACAACCGAGAGTCTGCAGGAGTACCAGCAGGCACAAAATCAACTGAGTCAGGCGCTGGGCAGGTTGTTGCTGATACAGGAAAACTATCCTGAGCTCAAAGCGAACCAGAACTTCCTTGCTTTGCAGGATGAGCTGGCAGGAACAGAGAACAGGATCTCGGTAGAACGTAACAAATTCAATCAGATAGCACAGGACTACAACTCTTACATCCGCAAGTTCCCGCAGGTGATTTATGCCAAATGGTTCAAGTTTGAGTCGAAGGCCTATTTTGAAGCGGTGCCGGAGGCGCAAACGGCACCACTGGTTGAGTTTTAATATAATTACAGCTGCATCATGATGACCAGGGAAGAACTGAATCTTATCTCGGATGCGATCAGAAGCGCGGAAAGCCACACCTCCGGAGAGATACGTGTCTGCATCGCCAGGAGATGTGATGGAGATCCGCTGAAGGCTGCATACATCAAATTTCACAAAATGAAGATGGAGAACACTCAACTACGTAATGGGGTTCTTATCTACCTTTCTCCCACCGATCATAAAGCTGCCATACTGGGTGATAAAGGAATCAATGAGATGGTGCGCAACGATTTCTGGGACGACGCACTGGAAGAGATGCTTGCCTGTTTCAGGAGAGAAGAGATCACAGATGGAATCTGCAAGGGTGTGGGCAAAGTGGGAGAACTGATAAAAACACTCTATCCCATTTCTGACAATGATATAAACGAACTAAGCAATGAAGTTATTCTGGAAGAGTAGATTCTTTCTTATTTACATAATCTTGTATATCACTCCGGGAGTGTCGGCACAGGATATTCCCGAGCCGATGGTTCCCTACCGGCTGGTGAACGATTTTGCCGGGATCTTCTCATCTGTCGAAAATGAAGCGCTGGAGCAGAAGCTACTCGCTTATAACGACTCCACTTCCACGCAGATTTATGTTGTCACCGTGAGTGATCTGGGTGGTTATCCCGCATCAGATTACTCATTCCGTCTTGGTGAACAGTGGGGTATCGGCCAGAAGAGCAAGAATAACGGAGCAGTGATACTGATCAAACCCAAGGTAGACAATAGCAGAGGGCAGGCATTTATCGCTCCCGGCTATGGGCTGGAAGCACGCATCAACGACGCTTACGCAGGACGTATTGTGCGTAATGTAATGATTCCATATTTCGCTGAGAATGATTATTTCGGTGGTGTCAATGCTGCTATCGATGTAATGATCGAGCGTCTTTCGGGTGAGTTCACTTCAGATGAGACCGACGAAGAGGGTGTGCCGGTTTTTGCAATCATCATCATCATCATCGGCATCATCATTTTGATTGCTGTCTTTTTCGGTGGAGGCGATCAGCATATTGATGGCGACGGACATCGCAACAGCAGTGGCCCCATCTTTTTCCCACCTGTTATCGGGGGTGGCAGAAGAGGAGGAGGCTTTGGCGGTCTTGGCGGCGGTGGCTTCGGTGGCGGCGGTTTCGGCGGTTTCGGTGGCGGCGGTGGTGGTAGTTTCGGTGGAGGTGGTGCCGGGGGAAGCTGGTAGTATGATGAGAGAGCTTATCACCATCCTTGGACCGACAGCCTGTGGCAAGACCACTTTTGCCACACAACTGGCACATGCACTCAATGGTGAGATACTAAGTGCCGACTCCCGTCAGATATACAGGAAGATGGATATAGGAACGGGTAAAGACCTCTCGGAGTATACTGTTCACGGGAGTGCTATTCCCTATCATCTGATCGATATCCGCGAGCCGGGGGACAAGTACACGCTCTTCGATTATCAACACGATTTTCATGCAGCTTACAACGATATACTGAGCCGGGAGAAAAGGCCCGTCCTGTGTGGAGGTACCGGTCTCTATATTGAATCGGTGTTGAAAGGATATCATCTGCCCGATGTGCCGGCTGACACTGAATTGAGAAGATCACTCGAAAACAGGTCTCTGGAAGAGCTCACCCATATCCTGCAGAGGTACCGCCCACTGCATAACACCACCGACACAGATACAAAGAAGAGAGCTATCCGTGCTATCGAGATTGCCGATTACCAGTCGAAAAATCAATCCTCAGCCTGCGCATTTCAGCCTATCGAGAGTACAATCCTGGGGCTGCGCATCGACCGTGACTTACGCCGTGATAAGGTCACCAAACGACTGAAATCACGCTTGCAGGAGGGAATGATTGAAGAGGTAAAGCAGATCATCGATTCGGGTGTTGCGCCGGATGACCTGATCTATTACGGCCTTGAATACAAATATGTGACACTCCATGTGCTGGGAGCTATCAGCTATAAAGAGATGTTCACACAACTGGAGACAGCCATCCATCAGTTTGCCAAGAGGCAGATGACCTGGTTCAGAGGTATGGAGCGGCGTGGCTTCACCATTCACTGGATAGAGTCAACTCTTCAGCCGGAGCAGAAACTGGAGCAGGCATATTCTTTCATCAGAAAGTAAGAAATTCACCGAAAAAATTGTATTTTTGTCATCCGGACAGTGATGTATCTCTCTGCTTGAAACGCAGGATGCACTAAAAAAAACCCATTTTATACATTTATATCAATGATCAAAGGAACATTTCCCGTTGAGAAATTTGAAACACTCGAAACACCTTTCTATTATTACGATATGGAGTTGTTGCGGGAGACACTCAACACGATAAAGAAAGAGACTGAGAACAAACCTTTTCACATTCACTATGCCATCAAAGCAAATGATAACCCCCGCATATTAAAAGAGATCGCATCTTACGGGTTTGGCGCTGACTGTGTAAGCGGTAATGAGATTCTGCGGGCGTTAGAGTGCGGTTTTTCAGCAGCGAAAATCGCTTTTGCCGGTGTAGGTAAAACAGACAGGGAGATTCATATCGGACTCGATAACGATATCTTCTGTTTTAATGTAGAATCACTTCCTGAGCTGGAGGTGATAAACACTCTTGCTTCGGAAAAAGGTAAAAAAGCACGTGTGGCACTTCGTATCAACCCTAACGTGGATGCACATACCCACAAATACATCACTACCGGCCTGAACGAGAACAAATTTGGCATCAATGAGCAGGATTTACCTGAGATAGTGAATATCATCACTTCCTCTGACCATATCGAATTTATAGGTATACACTTTCATATAGGTTCACAGATTACCGATCTCTCTGCTTTCGAGGATCTATGCGTGAAAGCACTGGAACTGCAGGAATGGTTCAACAAACAGGGTATCAGGCTGCCTGTAATCAATGTAGGCGGTGGATTGGGTATCAATTATCACCACCCGAATCATTGTCCGATGGCCGACTTTGAATCCTATTTTCGTCTATTCGGTAAATATCTCAAACTACAGGATGATCAAACTCTTCATTTCGAGCTGGGGCGCTCAGTGGTGGCACCCTGCGGCTCACTGATTGCCCGTACAACCTTTGTCAAGGAGGGACTGCAAAAGAAATTCCTCATCGTTGATGCAGGCATGACCGATCTGATTCGTCCGGCGCTCTATCAGGCGTTCCACCATATTGAGAACATAAGCTCAAATGAAGCCTACACCCCCTACGATGTGGTCGGGCCTATCTGTGAGTCGAGTGATGTGTTTGCCGAGGGGATGATGCTGAACCTGGCCCGGAGGGGTGATCTGGTCGCTATTCGTTCAGCAGGAGCCTATGGAGAGACGATGGTATCGACATACAACTGCCGCGAGATTCCCGCAGCTCACTTTTCTGATTCACTTTAATAATTATCCGAAAAATGGATTTAGCCTATTCTCCCTTCTCTCAATTCACACTGGTTGAGTGCCTTCTGGGAGGTTCATTACTTTTATTCTTCCTGATTCAATTGCTGTTCTATCTTGTTCTGTACAGGAAGCCATTTATTTATGAGAGAAAAAGAAAAGTGACTTCTGTGACCGAGGATGAGCTGCCCGGCATTTCAGTGATCATCTCATCGAAAAACAATTCAGAGGAACTTGAAAAAAACCTGCCTTTCATCATGGAGCAGGATTATCCCAAATTTGAAGTGATTGTGGTGAACTGTGGCTCATCGGATGAAACTGATATGGTTCTCAAGGCTGCAGAACAAAAATATCCACAGCTCTATCACACCTATGTTCCTGCTGAATCCGATGGCGTAAATGAAAAAAAACTGGCGCTCACTTTAGGCATCAAAGCGGCAAAGAATGAGATACTCCTCTTCACGGAAGCCTTTTGCCGTCCGGGCACCCCACGGTGGATCAGAGAATACGGGAAAGAGTTTCTGCAGGGTAGAGACATTGTCCTGGGATACAGCAGACTGAACATAGAAAAGAAAGTGTTCATGGAAAAATTCATTCATTTCGACAATCTCATCCATCACCTTAAATTCATTTCCATGGCGCTGGCTCGTAAACCGTTCATGGGTATCGGACGGAATATGGCATACAAGAAAGCACTTTTTTATAGCAACAAAGGGTTTTCACCTATTTTGAATATTGAGGGTGGTGAGGATGATCTATACATCAACAGGATAGCGCAGGGAAAGCAGACAGGCGTTGTGATTACACCGGATAGTATGACTGATACCAATGGCATCGATAGTTTTCATACATGGAGATCAATAAAATCAAGATATCTCTATACGAAACAGTTCTACAATGGTTTCGCCTATCATCTTCTTGGATTGGAGACTTTCACAAAGTATGCTTTTTATATTGCACTGCTCGGAGTAGTTGGTTTAGGGATTATGAACTCGGGCTACTACCTGGCGGGTTTTGCGCTGTTGCTGGCAATCATACGGTTTTGTGTGCAGTTAGTCATCATCAACAAAAACAGTGCTACCTTCGACGGGGGGAGATACCATATCAATCTGTTATTTTTCGATCTGTTTCAACCTTTCAATAATCTGCGTTTCAGGAAATATGCCAACAGAAGAAACAACTCCAGACGCTGAGAACTGAAGGAAGGCGATTGCCATATTGACAGGTATCCACATCCATCATCAGAAAACGGGTTAAAACGGGTTAATCAGTTATTCTTTCCGTTAAAAGTGTTAAAAAACTTTTCATGACTATGAAAAAATGCACACTTTTTGTGTTACATTTGTTGTAATGAGACATAAAACAACTTCAACTCAACTTAACGAATATGAAAACAAGTAATACTAAAAATGTAATTGTTATCCTGCTGGTTGCTATCGTCAGCTCACTGGTTACATTAGCGGGATACAATATTATGATCAGGAACAACGGGAATCGATTTGCCGTTGGCACTTCCGACAAGGCTACCTCTGAGGAGATAGGAGCCATTGCTGATTCGTTTGATCAGGACCAGAACATCCTGCTTACAAACCTCACTACCTCTGATGGCTATCCCGATTTTACCGAGGCAGCATCACGTTCGGTGGATGGTGTGGTACATGTCAAAACGAAATCTATCAGCCAGCAACAATATATGAATCCATTTGATTTCTTCTTTGGATTTGGCGACAGGGGGCCCGCACAGCCACGCGAACAGGTTGGGTTCGGCTCGGGTGTCATCATCTCCAAAGATGGTTATATCATCACCAACAACCATGTGGTGGAGAATGCTACAGAGGTGTTGGTTTCGCTGAACGACAACAGGGAATTTACCGCGAAGGTGGTAGGTACAGATAAAATGAGTGATATTGCCCTGCTGAAAATTGATGGGACCGAGTTCCCCTACCTCACCTTCGGCAACTCCGATGCCTTGCAGGTTGGCGAATGGGTTCTGGCCGTAGGCAATCCGTTCAACCTCACCTCCACCGTTACGGCAGGTATTGTGAGTGCCAAAAACAGAGGCAATGTGATGGGTGGCGGACTGGGTATACAATCATTCATCCAGATTGATGCAGCTGTCAACCCGGGAAACAGTGGCGGAGCACTTGTCAATACACGTGGGGAACTGGTGGGTATCAACACCGCCATCTACTCACAGACAGGTAATTTTGCCGGATATGCTTTTGCCGTGCCCATCTCCATCGCAGGAAAAATAGCAGCCGACCTTAAGGAATATGGTGCTGTCCAGCGTGCTTACCTGGGTATCCAGGTTCCTAATATTGAAAATATCAGACGTGAAGATCCCGAGAAAGCACGTGAGCTCTCACAGATAAAAGGCGTGATGGTGGAAGATTTTGGCGAGAGAAGTTCGGCAAAAGCTGCAGGCATTCAGAAGGGTGATATACTTACAGCCATCAATAATGTACCTATCCGCAATTTCGCCGAGCTGCAGAGCCAGCTGAACAGGTTCAGACCGGGTGACAAGATAAGCGTGACTGTCGATCGCAATGGAAACAATCGTAATTTCAACGTGGAGCTGAAGAACGATGCTGGAAACACTGAAATTACACGCAGCACTGATCCTGTGAGCGCACTGGGAGCCACCTTTAAACCGGTACCTGAAGAGACCAAAAGAAAACTGGGTATATCCAGTGGTATTGAAATAGCGAGTGTGGACAACAACGGCCTTTTCAAAAAAGAGGGGATCAACAAAGGGTTCATCATCATGCGGATGAACAACACACCTGTGAACAGTGAGAGTGATGTGAACAGAATTATTGCTGCTACAAAAACACGGGAGGATAAAGTATTGCTTGTAGCAGGTTTTTATCCCAATGGCAGAACACAATATATTGCCATTGACCTGTCAGAAAAGGGATAGTAAGTTAAGTAAGGTTAATCCTTCACTTTTCAGTAACAAAAACAGAGTGAATTATGTTTGTATAGCAAAGGAATTAGGTATTTGCCGGGTTCCTTTGCTATATGTTTACTATAAGAGCTGTATTGACTGTTTTAACGAAAATATTTCGTACTTTTGCAACCCCTAAGAATTAATGAAAATTATCCAGTAGTATTATATAAATGAGACAACTAAAAATTACCAAATCAATCACCAATCGCGAAAGCGCATCCCTTGACAAGTATCTTCAGGAGATTGGTCGTGAAGACCTCATAACTGTTGAAGAGGAAGTGGAGTTAGCGCAGGCAATAAAGAAAGGTGATCGTCAGGCTTTAGAAAAGCTCACAAGAGCTAACCTCCGCTTTGTGGTGTCAGTGGCAAAACAATACCAAAATCAGGGATTGAGTTTGCCTGACCTTATCAACGAAGGCAATCTTGGTCTGATAAAAGCTGCAGAGAAATTCGACGAAACCAGAGGCTTTAAATTTATCAGTTATGCCGTCTGGTGGATCCGTCAATCGATACTGCAGGCACTGGCTGAGCAATCCAGGATTGTGAGGTTGCCTCTGAATCAGGTGGGCTCGCTCAACAAAATAAGTAAGGCTTTCCAGAAATTTGAACAGGAAAATGAGCGCAGACCTTCTGCAGAGGAGCTGGCGATTGAACTGGACATTTCTGTGGACAAGGTGACCGATTCACTCAAGGTTTCGGGACGTCACATTTCTATGGATGCCCCTTTCGTTGAGGGAGAAGACAACAGTCTGCTGGATGTACTGGTAAATGATGATGCTCCTATTGCAGATCGCAAATTAATCAATGAGTCACTTCAGAAGGAGATTGACAGAGCACTCTCCACACTTACCGAGAGAGAGAGTGACATCATCAAAATGTTCTTTGGTATCGGTTGTCAGGAGATGACACTGGAAGAGATAGGTGATAAGTTCCAGCTTACCCGCGAGCGCGTGCGTCAGATAAAGGAAAAAGCAATCCGCCGCTTGAGACAGGATTCCAGAAGCAAATTGCTAAAAAGCTATTTAGGTTAATTGTTCTTTATTTTTCCGGGGCCAAAAAAGGTGAAAACGTGGAAAAACGCCATATATAAGCGATTATTACTGTTTTATTGAAGAAAACAAAGAATATATAAAATTTAAGTTTTATATTTGCAATCTTAAGTTTATGTGCTAATTTAGAACAGATAAACTTCTTCAAGCGAAATAATTACATATTATATGGTAATTTTATCGAACATTTTTATAACGGAAACGTTATACATGGACCAATAAAAGTGCTAACTGAGTGCAGCAGCACTGAACAGAACAAAATAATATCGAGTTATTGTAACAAAAAAAATGTTTAATTAGAATTTAAATTTATGAAAAAGTTAAGTTTACTTTTATTTACTGCTCTTCTTGCTTTTAGCATTAGTGCACAGGAAGTACAGAACGTTTCTCAGGGTACAGTGTACCTTAAGAACAAAGCAAGTGACAACTGGTATATGGGAATCGGCGGCGGAACGAATATTTATTTCACCACAGGTGAGAATGATGCTGACGCCGGTTTAGGTGATCGCTTAGGTTGGATGGGACAGCTCGAATTCGGACGCTGGAATACTCCTAACTGGGGTGCACGTGTTGTGATTGACGGTGGTCATATCAAACATGTAAACAGCGATGTTACAGCACCATACGGCCCGGAAAAGAACTGGGTAGGCGGACATGTAGATTTGATGTACAACATCATCAACGCATGGGGTACATACAATCCTGACAGAGTATACAGCCTTATACCTTACATCGGTATTGGTTACATGTATGGTTTGAATGACGATTGGAAAAGACCTTTTCCTGACAATGATCTGTTCAAGAATCAAAACCAGACGCTTACATACAATGTAGGTTTGATCAACAACTTCCAGTTTTCCAACAGTATTGCTCTGTTCGTGGAATTAGGTTTCAGACTTACTGATGCCGGTTTCGACGGTACAAGCCCCGGAATTGGAGAATATATCGGATATGATGGTCTCTTCACCGGTACTGCCGGTTTCAAATTCGGTTTAGGTGGCAAACAAGGTTTCACACCTGCTGAATTGATGGACTACAACCTGATCAACGACCTGAACAGCCAGATCAACAGACTTCGCGCTGAAAACGAAGAGTTGAGCCTGAGACCAGAGTCTTGCCCGGAATGTCCTGAAGTACAGACAGTGGTAGCAGACGAATCAGTTTACGTTCCTAACGTAGTATTCTTCCGCATCAACTCGTCAACAATTGACAAAGGACAGCAAGTAAGCGTTTACAACACTGCTGAATACCTGAAAGCAAATGACAATGCAAAAGTAAACATCATTGCATACGCAGACGCACAAACAGGTACTCCCGATTACAACTTCGCATTGTCTGAAAGACGTGCAAGAGCCGTTGCTGATGCATTGACCAGCGAATACGGAATCGACAGCGATCGTATCTCAATTGACTGGAAGGGTGATACCGTACAGCCATATGCAGAAAACGACTGGAACCGTGTTGCTATCTTCTTTGTAGACTAACAACAGAGACAATATTTAAAAAGCATCCCGATCGTTATGATCGGGATGCTTTTTTTTGTTATATACCCTACCTTTCAGTTGAGCGGGAATGGTGTTTTCGGAAGCCCTACAGAGAGTGAAAACAGTAAGCTCTTACGCAGAGAGGGGTTATTCTTTGACATAGATGCGTTTCACACGCGGAGAGATGGATGTGAGTATCTCATAGGGTATGGTACCTATCGCGTCGGCAAGCACAATCACAGAGAGTCCTTCACCGAAGAGTATCACCGTGTCACCTTCGTTGGCCGGAATATCTGTCACATCTACCATGGTGAGGTCCATGCATACATTTCCTACGATGGGTGCGAGGTGCCCGTTGATAAGTACTTTTCCTTTCCTGTTGCCGAATTGTCTGTCCAGCCCGTCGGCGTAGCCAAACCGGATGGTAGCTATGCGTGCGTCACGATGCAGTATTTCTTTTCTTCCATAGCCGATGGTCTCGTTCGAGGAGATCTGTTTAATCTGTAATATGGTTGTCTTCAGCGTGCACACATTTTTCAATCCGCTCAAGCCACTGGCGCTGACACCGTAGAGTCCTATACCCAGGCGAGCCATATCCCATTCTGTTTCAGGAAAACGCTCCATCCCCGCGGAGTTGAGAATATGTTTGTAGAGCTTGTAATGTAACGCTTCTTCAATCACACTTGCTGCCCGGTTGAATGTCTCCATCTGTTGGTGCGTGAAATCATCAAAGAGCCAGCTTTCGCTCGCAGAGAGATGAGAGAAGACCGAACGAACTTTAACTCCTTTTTGTGCGTTGAGCATCTGCACCAATGCAGGAATCTGTTCAGGGAGGAACCCCAAGCGGTGCATGCCGGAATCAATTTTCAGATGAACGGGATAATCGGTTACACCTCTTCTTTCCGCCTCTTTAATAAAAGCATCCAGTATCCTGAAATTGTACAGCTCGGGTTCAAGATCGTTCGTATAGATCTCCTCAAAACTATGCACCTCCGGATTAAGGACGATCACAGGAAGGGAGATACCTTCATTTCTAAGCTGGATACCCTCCTCCGCCACGGCCACGGCCAGGTAATCACATCGGTGATATTGCAATGTCTTGGCAATCTCTACGGCACCTGCCCCGTAGGCATTCGCCTTCACCATGCAAAGAAGCTTCACGCCGGGCTGCAGCTTTGATTTATAAAAATTAAAGTTGTGCACAACCGCATCCAGATCAACCTCAAGCAGTGTTTCAAGCACCCGATCTTCAATGAGTGTGCTTATTTTCTCGAAATGAAACCTACGTGCACCCTTCAACAGAATCAATTCCTGCCGGAAGCTTTTCCATTCACCCGACGCAATGAACTCATCTGTTGTTGAGTAGAATGTTTTCTCTGCCATGGAGAACAGATCGGCATTTGCTGAGATATGCTGTCCTATACCTATAATTCTTTTAATCCCACTCTGTTCCACCATGCCTGCCACCTTTTTGTAAAGTGATCTGGGTGATACCCCTGACTGAAGGATGTCGGAGAGGATCACTGTTTTCTTCAGGGGACGGTCCATCTTGCGTTGTTGCTGAAAATCGAGCGCGATCCTGATGGAATTGATATCTGAATTGTAACTGTCATTGATTACCAGACAGTCCTGTTTTCCCTTACGCAGATCGAGCCGCATGGCAACCGGTTCCAACAGCATCATCCTATCAGATATTTCCAACGGTGAAACGTGCAGATAAAGTGCAACCGCCAGACAGCTGATGGCATTTTCAATGGAGGCCTCATCGGTGAAGGGAATAACAAAGGAGTAGTCGAAGTTCATAAACGAGTAATGTATCTCCGTGCGTTCATCCTTCTTACGGATGGATGAAATAAAGAGGTGGGCATCCCTGTTCTGTCTTGACCAGGAGAAGGTTTTCTGAGAGAGAACCATCAAGTCGACACTTCGGGAGACCAGCTCATTATCCTCATCGAAAATGAAGACATCACAATTGGTGAAGAGCTCCAGCTTCTCCATGCACTTCTGCTGCAGTGACGTGAAATTTTCCTGATGTGCCTCCCCTATTTTAGTCAGCACCCCGATGGTGGGCCTGATAATGGGCTCCAGCAGTTCCATCTCATCGGGCATCGATATACCGGCTTCAAAGATACAGAGTTCCGCCTGCTGGTCAATTTGCCAGACCGATAGCGGCACACCAATCTGAGAATTATAGCTGCGGGGCGAACGTACAACATTGTAGCTTTTTTCAAGCAACTGGTAAAGCCACTCTTTCACTACAGTTTTCCCGTTGCTTCCGGTAATACCGATGACAGGAATATCGAATTGAGCCCTGTGATGCGCAGCTATCTTCTGCAGGGCGGCAAGGCTGTTTCTCACCTTCAGAAAGTTGGCATCTGAAAAATGGCCCCATTCAGGCAATAGTTTTGATACTACGAAATTGCGTACTCCCAACTGATAGAGGTTACTCACAAAGAGATGCGCATCATTATTCTTGGTTTCCAGTGCGAAAAAAAGGGTCTCCTCCGGTACCGACAACCTCCTGCTATCGGTGAGTAAAATGGAAATATCTGCCGGATGAAGGTTCGCAGATTGCATTCCTACAATTGATGCTATCTGTTGAATAGTGTATATCATGTCAAGTTATTTAATGCTGAAAGTAAATGTCTTTCCTCCTCGCAGGTGATCTCAGGATGTCTGACGGCAAAGGTCTCCAGTTTTTGAGCTGTTGCAGCCAGGAAGTGGCGGTAAGCCTCCGTTCCCGGATGAAGAGGACGATGCTCTAATGCTCGCCTTATCGGTGCCCACTCCTTGTTGATCATTCCTGTTTCTTCAGAGAAATAGGTATCCGAAAAAAGATCCCATATATATTCTGTGGCCAGGGAATTGGGATGCACCATATCCTCATCGTAAAAACGGTAATCACGCAATTCATCCATCATCACCTCGTAGGCAGGAAAATAGCCGACATACTGTTCGAATTGCTTTTGTAGTGCATCGATGGCCAGATGCAGTGTAGACTTGCTTATTTGATTCTCATGTGCACCCTCTTTCCAGTGTCGCACCGGACTGACAGTGAAGAGCAGCTTTGTTGAAGGATTCATGGCGGTGAGCAGGTAGATCACCTCTGTCCACTCCTCCACGATCTGTTCAACCGATAGTCGAAAACGATTAAATCTATCGGCAGGCATTTTATGACAGTTTCCTGCTATCTCCCCACTCTCTTTAAATTGATATACAAAGGCTGAACCGAAGGTGATGAGGAAAATATCCGTTTGATGAATGGAGGCTACAGCTTTCTCAAATCGCAGTGAGATATTCTGCAGACAGGTTTGCTTGTCGGTAGCAGAAAAATGGCCGTGATGCATCAGGCTATGGTAGAGTTCATTATTATAAAGCAGATCAGATTCTGAAAACGAATCTGCTGAGAGTATCCTCCTGATGGCCCGGGAGACAGAAATGGGATTATATAATATACCAAATGGGTTTACATCTACCTGAAACTTAAACCGTGTAAGCTTTAACCCGATATTCTCGGAAAAACAGGAACCGAAGAGCATCACTCCGGTGGAATGATCCATCGAAATATCCGTTGCAGGTATATCTACAGGTGTTCTGAAATCAATTTTCATCTTATCTCTATTACTACACAAAAATAACAATAAAGCCACCAATTAAACCAATACAACCATTTATAATTTGTGAAAAGAGAAGGGAGAGTCTATAAAAAAGGAAAGGTTGTCTCACGACAACCAATCTTCATTGTTAACCTTAAATCTAATACCATGAAAAACACGTTGCAAATATAGGCGTTTTGTGTTATAAAACATAACTATCGAACAGGAAAATGAGATATTTTACACAGTTTAACATAATAGCGACCCTTCAAAGAGATTTCAACGCATTTTAAGGGTTTTACTCTACCTGCAGGATCAATCCTTTGAGGTATTCTCCTTCGGGATGATAAATGTTGATGGGGTGATCGGCGGGCTGTGTAAGCTGATGCAGTATTCTCACTTTTCTTCCGGAAATAGCTGCTGCACTAAACACGGCAAGTCGAAACTGTTCTTTTGTGATCACCTGTGAACAGGAGAAAGTGAAGAGGATTCCTCCCGGGGCAATTTTCTCCATGGCGGAGAGATTCAGCTTTTTGTAACCCTGCAGGGCGTTGCTGATCGCTCCCCGATGTTTGGCAAAAGCGGGAGGGTCGAGCACAATGAGATCATACTTCCCCTCAGGCATTTGTTTAAGGTACTTGAAAGCATCTTCTGCCGAGGAGCTATGGCGTGGATCCTCACCGAAATTGAGGTGTACATTTAGATCGGTGAGAGATACTGCTTTCGCCGAGCTGTCTACCGAAACCACATTTCGGGCTCCTCCACGCAGGGCATATACAGAGAAGCCGCCGGTGTAGCAGAACATATTCAACACCTGCCTATCTTTGGCATAGTACGCAAACAGTTGCCTGTTCTCCCGTTGGTCGATAAAAAAACCGGTTTTCTGCCCTTTAAGCCAGTCGATATGAAATTTCAGTCCGTTCTCCAGTGCGATACCATCCACGTCCTCTCCACCTGAGATGTATGCATCTTCCGGTGCCAGGCCTGCTTTGAAGGGGAGTGTACCTTCCGATTTGTAGAAGATATGCTTTAATCTTCCGGGCGGGATAATCTGTTTTAAAGCATCCGTAATGAGTGCCAGATCATTGTGCATACCCACTGAATGAGCCTGTATCACGGCAGTATCGCCATAGATATCGATGATCAGACCCGGCAGATGATCACCTTCACCATGTAGCAGTCTGAAGGTATTGTTATCATCTCTCACAAGCTGCAGCTCATGGCGCAGCTTGTAGGCCCGCAAAATGCTCTCCCTGTAAAAAGCATCATCTATCTGTTCATCCCGAAACGACAGTATACGTACGCTGATACTGCCAATCTGATAATGTCCCACTCCCAGAAATTTACCGTCGGAGGAGAGCACACGCACGACTTCACCCTCATCGAGAAGCTCCGGTTTACGGCCTATAGCACCTGAAAAGAGCCATGGATGAAACCGTTTCAACGATTCTTCCTTCTTTGGTTTCAGCACTATTTCTTTGTACATCTTATTCATTGTTATCGGTTAAATGATTGTAGATACGAAGGCAGGCCCAGGCATCTATTGCCGCGTAGGACTGCTGCGCCGGTGTGAGCACGGGAGCTTCCCAGTTGGAAATACGTTGGCTTTTGGATATTTTCTTGCCGAAAATAATAGCATAGATCTTTTGCAGGCTGTTATCCTCTATGCCGAACTTATCGACGAACAGCTGCAGATCAATGAAATTCTCCGGTATTCCTTTTGAACGTTTACGTATAGCGGCAAAATCATCCCGCAACGAGAGCCCGATTTTCTTGATGCCGGGATCAATCATGAACGACTCCAGTTCATCGGGATAGCCAATCTTATTCAGACGGAACAGGAAACACTCCTCCTCCGTGGATAATTGCATCAGTGCCACCTTATGTACTTGCCCCCTCTTAAAAGCCGGCTTCGTTTCTGTATCGAAGCCAAGTATCGGCTTGGTGGAAAGATAGTTCAATGCTTCACACACCTCATTTATATGATCAATCACTATAATATTGCCGTCAAACGTCTCTTTCGGTAATTCAGCTATCTGTTCTTTTGTTATCGTCAACCCCACAATTAATCTCTATTTATACCCTCATCCATATCTGTAAAATCCATATTCACTCCTCTGCTTTTTAATGCATGCAGGGGTCGCATCACATTCACCAGTTTTTGTCCCCAGAAAAGATAGAAGTTTTCGCTGCAAACAGCCAGGGCATCGTTCATCTGATCGATGAGCTCAAACTGATATATTGACACGAAATTCCTGATATCCTGATATATATCTGCTATATTTTCAGAAATAAAACCGGAAACGGGCCTGTCACTGTATTTCATATCATCCACAAATACGTCCAGGTAAACATCCTCCTCACCCATCATTTCTGATACTCTGCTGGCGACACGTGAGTAGTCCTCTTCCCTTACGAAGGTGGCAGGGGGGACATCTTCAATCGCCTCTGTTTCGGGTAATAGAGATGCTTTTACATACAACAGTGGTAGTATCTTCAGCATTTTATCTATCCACTCGGTGCGGGGTAACTGGTCTTCTTTTTCCAGAAAAACAGACAGTTCAACAGCGACGGCAACAAAGTCGATCACGCTCTTGTCATATACAATTTCTTTGGTGTCTGATCTTTCCATATAATTCTTTTACTAGCAACTGGTTTAATAAGACAAAAATACACAATATTTTCGACATTGATCCACCGCCGGGTTCTAAACAAATTGTCACCGAATAAAAAAATAAAAAAAAGTGTCTACTCTTGTGCATTTTAAAAGATTGCAGTAACTTGCACCCGTAATGTCACGTCTTTGACCGCGCAGAATCTTTTACAACTGTGCCGGTTTTTCAATGAACACCTGCTCCTGCAGGGTATGCGTTGTTTCGAGGAAATCACTTCATGTGATTGTTCCGGACAAGAGTAAAATAATCACTGCAGAGAAAAAAATGGAAGAAAACGGACTTTCCAACAAGAGGAGACCGACCATTCATCTGCTTCCGCTATCGGTCTTTTCCGCAGGGCTTGCAGCCATCGCTCTTTGTGCAGCCATTTCACAAACCTACTGGGATTTTTTAGGGTTACTACTTATCATAGCGCTGGCCTCATCTACTGTGGGTGCTGTTCTTGGCTTTCTGTTCGGGATACCCAGACTGAACAGGAACTATGCTCCGGCAGATGATTATGGCAGAACAACAAAATATAAACCCAACACCAATCTTGAAGATGTCTCAGACTGGCTCACCAAGATAATCATTGGAGTCACACTGACACAACTGACCAGGATCCCAGGTTATCTGGAGAGCATAGCTGACTCAATTCTCCTCAGCAGTGATTGTGAGACAATGAACTGTCATTTTGCAAAACCGATGATCATCTCTCTCGTCATCTGTTTCCTTATTGCAGGCTTTATCACCGGATACTTTTACACAAGGCTTTATCTTCCCAATCTCTTCTCTCTCCTGGAGGAGAACAGCATGAAAGAAGCGGAACTATCGATCTGGAGAGAAGGTAAAAGAAGGGAACGTCGTCAGGAAGATACCTCATCCACCACTGCAAAAATCATCTCACTCACTGAAGATGAGTTGGGTCTGCTGAAAACTATCAAGCGGCATCATAACAGATATACAAGGCAACGTTCGTTACACCTTCGGGAAGATGCCGCATTAAACGTACTAATTACCAAAGGAATAGTTACTGAGACAAGAAACGATTCCAACGATAGTGTTTCACTTACGATTGCTGATGATGCTTTACTGCATCTATTAAATGATGAGATGTAAAAGGTCACATCATGGTGACTGATCATATTATGATGTCTAATAATAAACAGCGGAAAGATGAAATCACCTAAAATAGGAAAAAAAACTTTTTTACGAGACATCCCTAAATCAGGAGACACATTTGATACGTTTATCAAAGAGGTCTATGAGAAAGATGCAATTGACAACCCTCTCTACACAGGCAGGCATTTTCTAATCCTTAATGAGGGAAACAGGAGTATCGTGAAAGCGACTAAACTCCTGGAAGGAAAACTGGGGTTCACCGTGGCTAACACCGCTGATTTCGTGAAGGAGTCGCTAAATGAGAGCAAGATAAAAGATGCAGATGCACTCTTTTATAACGAACTGGGTATTGCCCTCATTGATATTGATGAGGATCAAAGAGTGTTTCTGGAAGGATCCCGTCAGGACTATCTCATTGAACCGGAAAAAGTGGTTTATATTCCGGATGATATCCCGGCAGAAACAGAGAAACACTCTGCCTGGGGAATAGAAGTGACAGAAGCACTCTACTCACAATATACAGGTGCAGGAATCAAGTTAGCTGTGATAGATACAGGTTTTGATACAGGTCATCCTGATTTTGCGGGCAGGGAGATCATCACCTCCACTTTTGTTCCCGACGAAAACGTTAATGATATCCACGGTCATGGAACTCATTGTACAGGTATTGCCTGTGGCTCTGTCGACATGAATGGAGTGCGGTATGGAGTAGCCCCGGGAGCCGACATCTATGCAGGGAAAGTATTAAGCAATGAGGGCAGCGGGGCTCAGGCATGGGTGCTGGACGGCATGACATGGGCAGCCAACAGCGGATGCAGGGTACTATCTATGTCATTTGGCTCGAGGGTCTTTGCCGGACAGAGTTACGATATAGCCTATGAAAGAGCCGCACAGTTTGCCCGTTCGAAAGGAACGGTGATAGTAGCTGCAGCCGGGAATGAGAGCAAGCGCACAAAAGAGAAGTTTTATCCGGTCAACAGTCCGGCCGATTGCCCCTCCATTCTGGCCGTGGCTGCACTTGATCAGGCATTGAAAGTTGCTGATTTTTCAAACAGGGCCATCAATCCGAATGGCCTGGTGGATGTGGCGGCACCGGGTGTATCTGTCTACTCCTCCTGGATCATGCCTGTGAGAAATCGCTTTGTCTCGGGTACCAGCATGGCTACACCCCACGTGGCAGGCATCGTTGCCCTTCTTTTCGAGAAATATCCCGATGCCACTCCCGCGATGGCAGAGAAGGAGTTGAGAGATCTGGCAAGGAGCTTACCGTTATCGCCGGAAGATGTGGGTGTCGGTCTATCTATCGCACCATAAAAAAGAGAGATGATACAGATTGTTATTACCATATCAGAGATCTATTTGGACCGGTTGTGGACACTGGCAGAAAGTCTGCGTGTTGATGGTCTGATCATTACCCGGGTTTATGAGTTTGGGGTAATCGTGGGAGTAGCTGATAAAGAGGTTATACTAAAAATTCGCAATTACAGGGAGATCATCTCCCTAAAGGAAGAAGAAGAGGTTTTCATCACACCACCTGAATCTGATATTCAATCATTTCCCGATGAGTGAAACGTGCCTGGTATAATCATATCTGTAACAGTATGGAGGGATAACGCTGATAAGTGATGTATGTTGTTAAGAATCGGATGCTCAGAAGTAAAAAAAGAGGCAAAGATTTTGTGAATCCGTTTGAAAACAATATCTTTGCACTCGAAAAGAAAGAGGGAAGCAGGAAACACCGCTTCCTTTTTTGTTCATGACAAGTAATATGATCGACAAAAAATTGCTTATCGACCTCACGGAGGAGTATCTGAAAGATTCATCAAACTATTTAGTGGATCTCACTTTAGGTGCTGACAACTCCATCACCATTGAGATAGATAACAATCAGGGAGTGGACATTAGCGATTGTGTGGTCCTGAGCCGCCATCTGGAATCGAAACTCGACCGCGACAAAGAAGATTTTGAGCTGACGGTCACCTCTGCGGGGCTCACATCCCCTCTCAAAACGGCTCGTCAGTACAAGAAGTATGAGGGTAAAGAGGTTGAAGTGCTTAGCCGAACCGGACAGAAAATGTCGGGTTTGCTAAAGTCGTCTGATGCTGATGGTTTCACCATCACGATCACAAAGAAGGTAAAGCCCGAGGGGGCGAAGCGAAAAACCGAAGTGGAAGAAGAAATACGCTTCGGGTATAATGAAGTAAAACATACAAAATATCTTATCAGATTTAAATAAAATATGGCCAAGAAGACAGAAACCATAAGTCTCATAGATACATTTTCCGAATTCAACGAGCTGAAGAATATCGATAAGGCTACACTTATTAGTGTGCTGGAGGAGTCGTTCCGCAATGTGATTTCAAAAACGAACGGCACAGACGAAAATTATGATATTATTATCAATCCCGACAAGGGAGACCTTGAGATATGGCGCAATCGTACCATCGTTGAGGATGATGAGCTGGAAGACACCAATCTGGAGATTACACTTTCGGAAGCATTGAAAATTGACCCGGATTTTGAAGTGGGTGAAGAGGTGACCGATGAAGTTTCTCTTGAGCATTTTGGCCGTCGTACCATACTCAATCTTCGTCAGACACTGGCCTCCAAGATACTGGAGCTGGAGAAAGACAACCTTTATAACAAGTATAAAGAGAAAGTGGGAGAGATCGTCTCGGGAGAGGTTTACCAGGTTTGGAAAAAAGAGTTGTTGCTCCTCGATGATGAGCACAACGAATTGATTCTGCCTAAGACCGAACAGATACCTTCCGACTTCTTCCGTAAGGGAGAACATGCACGTGCCGTGGTGGCCCGTGTAGAGAATAAGAACAACAATCCAAGGATCATTCTCTCACGTACATCACCTGTCTTTCTCGAGCGTCTGTTCGAACAGGAGATACCCGAGATCGCTGATGGACTGATTACCATCAAAGGTATTGCCCGCATCCCCGGTGAAAGGGCCAAAGTAGCTGTGGAAGCTTACGACGACCGTATTGATCCGGTGGGAGCTTGCGTGGGAATGAAAGGATTCCGTATTCATGGTATCGTACGGGAACTACGCAATGAAAATATTGATGTGATCAACTATACCAATAACACCACACTTTTCATCCAGCGTGCATTAAGTCCGGCAAGGATCAACTCCATCACCGTGAAGGAGGAGGAGCATCGCGCTGAGGTCTTCCTCAACCCTGAGGAGGTATCACTAGCCATTGGCAAGGGTGGTGCCAATATTAAGCTGGCATCGATGCTTACCGGATACAATATAGAAGTATTCCGTGATATCGACGAGGTGGACGAGGAGGATATCTATCTGGATGAATTTCGTGATGAGATTGACGGATGGGTAATTGACCAATTGAAAAAAATTGGTTGCTCCACCGCCAAGAACGTTCTTGCTACAAGTCGCGAGAAGTTGATCAAAGAAGCCGACCTGGAGGAGACTACCGTGGATGAGATACTGGCGGTCCTACGTTACGAGTTCGAGGATGAGCCGGATGCTGACATTGAAAAAGATGTAGAAGCATTCGCAGATGTTGAGACTGACGTTGTTGAAGCCAGTGACATTGATGTAGAAATCGATGCAGATGTGGACGCAGAAACAGTTGCGAACGTGGAAACAGATGTGGACGCGGACTCAATTGCTGACGCGGACACAGATAGTGGTGCAGACACCGTTGCAGATGCGGAGACAGATAGTGACGCAGACACCGTAGCAGCTGCGGAGACAGACAGTGACACCGACACTGATGCCGATTCTGAAGAGGATGCGGATGCGGATGCGGAAAAAACATCATAGACCGACACGATCCGTACTCACCCTGATATCAGACGGATGATTCAATTTAACAATACTGTTCACAACATATATAGAGAGAAAAGGATAGAAGAGATATATGCCTATTAGATTAATAAAAGTATCGAAAAATTTGAATGTGGGAATCAACAGCCTTGTTGAATTCCTGCACAAGAAAGGTATTGAAATAGAAGCAAATCCTAACGCTAAAATTGAGGATGAACAGTATGATATACTGATTGCTGAGTTTGGTAAGGATAAAAATATTCGCAGAGAGGCTACAGAGACACGCGAAAAAATGCACCGCCGCGATGAGAAACGCGAAACAGTGGCAATAGATGGGTATGAACTGCCCGAAGAAACAGCTCCCAGGAAAAAGGCTGAGAAGGAAACTATTGAAACTGAAATACCAAAAGAGATGAAGCCTCAGTTTAATGTAGTGGGCAGCATCGATCTGGATAACCTCAATAAAAAGAATACAGTACCTAAAAAGGAAGAACCTGAAGCTGAGACGAAACAGGAAGAGGAAAGAGAGAGCCCTGCCGCTGAAAAAGAGATTACTTCAGCACCGGTGGAAGAGTTGTCCGTACAACCTGAACCTGAGGTGGAAGAACCCTCCGTCAACATAAAGGAATCAGAACAAGAGATTGTGGAGGTAGCAGAGAAGAAAACCATCGACACCAAAGAAGCCGAAGAGGTGAAAAGAGAAGCGACAGAAGCAGTCGAAGCTGAAGATGTGAAAGAGGTAACTGACACAGAGATTGTGGACAAAGAGATAACAGCCGAAGGGTCAACTGCCGAAGGGATAACAGCTGAAGAGATAACAGCTGAAGAGATAACGACAGATGAGATTACTGCAGATGAGGTTACTGCAGATGAGGTTGTACAAACAGACGAGCATATAGCTGAGGAATCTTCAGAGGTGGAGGGGCCAAGAACGGACAAACTGTTCCGTTTAAATAAGAATAAGCTGGAATCGAACATTATTGTAAAGGGAACGATCGATCTGGATTCGATTAACGACCGCACCCGTCCTCCCCGGAAATCAAGGGCCCAGCGGAAGAAAGAACGTCTTGAGCGTGAACAGAAAGTAGTCGACGGCAAGAAGCTGAAAGATGAAAAGGTGAAGCTGCTGAAGAAAGAGGCAATCGATGAAAAGAAAAAACAGTCTGTCACCACAGAGAGTGATGAGGATAGCAAAAAGAAAAAACGCAAACGGATACGTACGAGTAAGGTTAATATAGATAAACCTACTCCTTTCAGCCAGGCATCCAGAGGTGACAGGAAGCCTTCTCTCAGAAAGCCTGTCAAGACTGAGGTGAGTGAGGTTGATGTACAAAAACAGATCAAGGAGACCCTTGCACGCCTGACAGAAAAAAAAGGTAAAAAGGGTGGCGTAAAATACAGACGCGAAAAACGTGAAGCAACAGCCCACAAACACCAGGAAGAACTCAAGCAGCAGGAGCAGGAAAGCCGTGTATTGCAATTAACGGAGTTTGTGACTGCAAACGACCTGGCGAACATGATGAATGTTCCCGTAACCAATATCATCTCCACCTGCATGAGCATGGGTGTGATGGTAGCCATCAATCAGCGTCTTAATGCCGAGACCATTAACATTGTTGCCGAAGAATATGGCTTCAAGACCCAGTTTGTGAGTGCCGATGTGATTGAGGCGATTGCTGAAGAGGTGGATAATCCGGAGGATTTGATCCCACGTCCGCCAATCGTCACTGTCATGGGACATGTGGATCACGGGAAGACCTCATTGCTCGACAGCATTCGCAGTACCAATGTGATTGCCGGAGAAGCGGGGGGTATAACACAACATATAGGGGCATATAACGTGCAGCTTGAAGATGGACGTAAGATCACCTTCCTTGATACACCCGGTCACGAGGCGTTCACCGCCATGCGTGCACGTGGTGCCAAGGCTACTGACGTGGCCATCATCCTGGTGGCTGCCGATGACAATGTGATGCCACAGACGGTGGAAGCGATCAACCATGCCGGTGCGGCAGGTGTACCCATTGTATTCGCCATCAACAAAATAGATAAGCCCGGAGCCAATCCCGAGAAGATAAAAGAGAGACTTGCCGAGATGAATTACCTTGTTGAGGATTGGGGAGGCAGTTACCAGTCGCAGGATATTTCTGCAAAACAGGGTATCGGTATTCAGGAGTTAATGGAGAAAGTATTGCTTGAGGCTGACATGCTTGAGCTCAAGGCCAACCCCAACCGCAGAGCTAACGGCTCCATCATCGAGTCAGAACTTGATAAAGGACGCGGGTACATCTCCACGGTACTCGTGGAAAACGGCACCCTCCATCAGGGTGACATCGTGCTGGCAGGGGCTTATTTTGGTCGTGTGAAGGCGATGTTCAATGAGCGTAATCAACGTATCGAAAACGCCAGGCCGGCTGAACCGGCCCTGATTCTGGGTCTCAACGGAGCACCTCAGGCAGGTGACACATTCAATGTGATGGAAACCGAGCAGGAAGCACGTTCTATTGCCAACCGTCGTGAACAACTTCAACGTGAACAATCGCTGCGTACGCAGAAGATGCTTACACTTGATGATATCGGCCGCAGGATCGCCATAGGCAACTTCCAGCAACTGAACATCATCGTTAAAGGTGACGTGGACGGATCGGTAGAAGCACTCTCCGACTCACTCATACGTCTGTCAACAGAGGAGATCCAGGTAAATGTCATCCACAAGGCTGTAGGACAGATTTCGGAATCGGATGTAACACTTGCTGCCGCCTCCGATGCGATCATCATCGGGTTTCAGGTACGCCCTTCGCTCGGTGCACGTAAGGAAGCCGAAAAAGAGGGTGTTGATATCAGACTTTATTCCATCATCTATGATGCCATCGAAGAGGTGACAGCCGCAATGGAGGGGATGCTTTCACCCGAAATCAAGGAAGAGATCACAGGAAACGTGGAAATACTGGATGTATTCAAGATTACGAAAGTGGGAACCGTGGCCGGCTGTATGGTACGTGACGGCAAAATCAAACGTTCGAGTCGTATACGTCTTGTCCGGGATGGTATTGTTATCTTCACAGGTGAGCTGGACTCACTAAAACGCTTCAAGGAAGATGTGAAAGAGGTCACTTCAGGTTATGAGTGCGGGATCACCATTCACAATTTCAATGACATGAAGGTAGGAGATATCATTGAGTCCTATGAAGAAACTGAAATAAAAAAGACATTATAGTGAAGCGCTCCCGACTGTTTCACAGATACCTTTTTAACAGGTAGACGGGGGCATTGTATGTGCCAATTGACATTGTTATTTTAATTCTTACCCTGAGAGCGACTGCATCCGCCTTATTAAGGCGGATGCGGCCGCAACACACAGGAGAAGAAAAAAACAATAACAGCTGCGATTACAGGTGATCGAAGATTTTTAATGATTTGAATTATTTACGCTTTATATTGAAGGTTATGAAAAAGAAAATATTTATCAGCCTTAGTCTGTTTATTTTGTTAATAAGTACAACAGCTTTTTCACAGGTTTTACCTGAGATATCTGTTGCTTACGTGAATACAACTGAACTGTTGAATAATTTTCCGGAAAAGGAACAGGCCACACAGCAATTACTCACCTTAAGTGATAATTATAAAAAAGAGCTTACAATGATGCAAAACGAATACAATAAAAAGTATTCAGATTTCATCACCTATCAGGCATCCCTGGCAGAAAACATCAAACTGCGCAGGATGCAGGAGCTTACCGAGCTGGAGAACAGAATGCAGATGTTTATGGAGTTGGCCCAGAAAGATATAGAGAATCAGGAGAAAGTGCTGTTGCAACCACTGAAAGAAAAGATCAGTCAAGCGATCCGTGCCGTGGGTATTGAACGTAATTACACCGTCATTTACGACCTTGCCGATGAAGGAATTTTGTTCGTCTCTCCCTCCGCCGTAGATGCAAATCAATTCGTCAGGCAAAAGCTGGGCATTCGTTAAACAATCTTCCATCATCGTGAAGGATCAATCTGACACCCCTGCGGGTGCAATCGGTATTTTCGATTCCGGATATGGCGGACTCACAGTCTTATCCGAAATAAAAGCATTGATGCCTGAATATGATTATATCTATTTGGGTGATAACGCCCGTGCACCTTATGGTAACCGCTCCTTTGAAAGTGTATATCATTTCACCCTTGAGGCGGTGGAGTGGTTTTTCGATAGAGGATGTCACCTGGTCATTTTAGCATGTAATACAGCTTCGGCAAAAGCCTTACGCACTATACAACAACTAAACCTGCCGGCAATCGATCCGCTAAAAAGAGTCCTGGGCGTTATCCGTCCTACGGCAGAATATGTGGCTGAATCATCCCACACCAACCATATCGGCATTCTGGGTACGGAGGGAACCATTCAGTCGGGGTCTTATGAACTAGAGATTGGAAAGCTCCATCCCTCTATGACCGTCACTGGTGAAGCATGTCCCATGTGGGTACCACTCGTGGAAAACAGAGAATATAACAAACCGGGCGCTGATTATTTTGTAAAACAACATCTGGATCATCTTTTTCAACTGGATCCACATATTGACACCATCATTCTTGGTTGTACACATTATCCTCTCTTAATGGAGAAGATTAAGCAATACCTGCCTGAAAATGTGCGTGTGATTGCCCAGGGAAAGTATGTTGCCATGAGTCTCAGCGATTATCTTCAAAGACATCCTGAGATAGAAGAGAAATGCACTAAAAACGGCACTGTTCATTATTTCACGACTGAATCTCCCGAAAAATTTACACAACTGGCATCGCTTTTTCTCAATGAACAGATTGATACAAATAAAACAATAATCGAAAAGGTATGATGAACTGGTTTGATATTCTCATAGGCGTGTTACTGCTTATCGCGCTGATCAATGGCTACCGCAAGGGGCTGATCATGCAGCTTGTGGGGCTTGCAACGATTATTCTGGCAGCGATCTTCGGCGGGAGGCTGGCAGAAATAATTCATCCTGAATTGAACGAACTAATCAATCTCTCTCCTGAGGCAGCCAGGGTATTCTCCTTTATTCTTGCTTTTGCACTGATCGCGATAGTCCTGTCACTCATTGGCAGACTACTCCAGAAATTCATTGATGTGGTTCTTCTCAGCTTCTTCAATCGTCTTCTTGGGGCTGTGATTGCCGTCGGCACCATGATGTTGTTTCTGAGCATTCTCCTAAACCTGGTGTTGATGCTCGATAAGGAGGAGGTGGTTATCAAAAAAGAGATCAGGGAAGAGTCATTTTTCTTCGAACGTGTGGAAGCGGTTGTGCCGGCTATTATTCCATATCTGAACAAAGAGTTATGGAATGAATATGTTCCTGAAAAATATCGTGAAGAGATTGATAAGAAATCGGACAGCATTTACCAACCAATCCCCGGGAGTGAGCTCATCGATTCAACCTACCAGCAACGTTACTTCGATGTAAATTACGAGAAATGAAGATACAGATACACAAAGAGGGTAAAGGCCCTTTAATCAGAATTTTAATTGTATTGTTGCTGGTCAACGCGATCACTATCATATTCCTGCCGGAAACGCTTTTCACGGTCGCGGTGTTCGGACTATCTCTTTTGTTTTTCGCCACTGCACTCAACTTTTACAAAAAGCCGGAGCGTACCTACAAAGGTGATCTGCACGGTTTGGTGAACGCACCTACCGATGGGAGGGTTGTTGTGATTGAGAAAGTATTTGAAAAGAAGTTCTTCAATGAGGAGAGGATACAGATATCTATCTTCATGTCCCTCTTCAACGCCCACTCCAACTGGGTGCCAGTTTCAGGGAAGGTGACACACCTCTCGCACGTGGAGGGCAATTTCCGGGCAGCATACCTGCCTAAATCGAGTCACGAGAATGAACATACAAATATATTAATAGAGACGCCAGAACATGGGACGATCCTGTCAAAACAGATTGCGGGAGCCGTAGCACGCAGGATAGTCACTTATATCCATGAGGGGGATGAACTACATATAGGTTCTCCATTGGGATTCATCAAACTAGGTTCGAGAATGGACATATTTCTTCCCTTAGACAGTGAAATACTGGTTGAGCTTGGTGAGGAGGTATATGCAAACATCACATTCATTGCACGGCTGAACAAAACGGAAAAATAACGAAGTATGAAGAGACAGATTCCCAATATCATCACGCTTCTCAATCTGTTCTCGGGTTGCATAGCTATTACGATGGCTTTTCAGGGAAGTTTTAAAGCGGTGGTAATATGGGTGGCTGTGGCAGCACTTTTAGATTTCCTTGACGGTGCTGCGGCACGTCTGCTGAATGCTTACTCACCCTTAGGAGTTGAGCTTGATTCGCTGGCCGACCTGGTTAGTTTTGGCGTAGCACCTGCAATGGCTGTTTTTATGCTGATACGTGATCAATTGCTGTTGCCCGGTTTCCTGGAGCCGGCAGCTCTTTATATTCCTTACCTGGCTTTTATCATACCTGTTTTTTCTGCTTATCGCCTTGCGAAGTTCAATCTCGATGATCGGCAGACAACCTCTTTCCTCGGGCTTCCTACTCCGGCAAACGGGCTCTTCTGGATTAGTTACACTTATGGCCTGCAAAAACTGGCTGTGACCAATGAAAATCTGTTTTACCTCACCACCGGTTTCATCTTAGTGCTTTCATGGCTGATGATCTCTGAAATTCCCATGTTCTCACTGAAGATTAAAAGTATGCGTCTGAAAGGTAACGAAAGACAAGCCATCCTGGTCCTTCTGGTAATTGCCTTTATGGCATTGTGGGGTATTATTGGTATTGCAGGAGCTATTGTTGCATACATCCTTCTCTCTGTCATGGCCCCCGGTAAAAGAGGTAGAATCGTTAAATAATACAAAGAGGTAGAATTGATTGACACAATCATTGTATCTTTACTTTATCATTAAAATTTTCATTTAACATATGGGAGTACTGATTAAATTTATCCTGGTCTTTGTCGCCATTTATCTCTTGTTGAAAGGTTTCGTCCGTTTTCTGTTCGGCAGACGAACAGGGTCATCATCACCTTATCAGCAACAACGCCCTGAACAACCCAGGCAGCCTGAAACGCAGGAAGATCGGATAATTGAATATCAAAAAAAAACATTCGAATCGAGTGATGCAGAAGATGTGGAATTTGTGGAGATAAAAGAACACAAAAGCGGAAACTGAATCACTTAATCGCACATAAGCATATTTATTACATTCATATACCACAGATCATGACAGATATTTTTGACAGGCTGAAAAATGTCAGCGGCCCACTGGAGCAGTATCGCAAAAAAGCAGAAGGTTATTTCATGTTCCCCGAACTGGAGGGAGAGATAGGGCCGCGGATGAGATTTCACGGCAGAGAGGTAATCACCTGGAGTCTGAATAACTACCTGGGTCTAGCCAATCACCCCGAAGTACGTGAGGCAGATGGGCAAGCTGCTGCAGACTGGGGTATGGCTTATCCTATGGGGGCCCGCATGATGTCCGGCCAGACAAAATACCACAAGGAGCTGGAAGAGAAGCTGGCCGGGTTCGAGAAGAAGGAGGCCTCCTATCTGTTAAACTACGGTTATCAGGGTATGGTCTCCATTCTCGATTCACTGGTTTCGAGAAACGATGTGATCGTCTATGATTCCGAAGCACATGCCTGCATCATGGATGGTATCTTTCTGCACAAAGCCAAGGGAGGTAAAAGTTTTGTATTCCCTCACAATGATATTGAGAGATGTGAGAAGATGCTCGGGTTTGCCACCAGGAAAGCAGAAGAGAATGATGGCGGGATTCTGGTTGTCACCGAAGGTGTGTTCGGCATGTCGGGTGACCTGGGAGATCTCCCCGGGATTATAAAACTGAAAGAAAAGTACAACTTCCGTCTGCTGATTGACGATGCTCACGGTTTTGGAACTATGGGAGAGACAGGTGCCGGAGCCAGCGAGCATTTCGGGCTGATGGATGCTGTGGATATCTATTTTGCCACATTTGCCAAATCGATGGCAGGCATCGGTGCGTTCGTTGCATCGGAAAAAGCGATCATTGATTCACTGAAGTACAACATGCGGTCACAGATATTTGCCAAATCATTGCCTATGCCGATGGTGATCGGTGCCCTGAAACGCCTTGAGATCCTGCAGACACAACCACAACACAAGGAGAACCTCTGGAAGGTGGCCAAAGCGCTGCAGGAGGGACTTGTAGCAGAGGGGTTCGACATAGGCAATACCGATTCACCTGTGACACCGGTCTACTTCAACGGCACCGTGGCGGAAGGCACCAATATTGTTGCCGATCTTCGTGAAAATTACAATATCTTCTGCTCTATTGTGGCCTACCCGGTCGTACCCAGGGATGTGCTGATGCTCAGACTGATTCCTACGGCATCACATACACTGAAAGAGGTGAAAGAAACCATAGAAGTATTCAAGAAGATAAAAGTCAATCTTGAAGCAGGAAATTACAAGTCTGATGAGATGAGATCGATGTCGATTGAATAACAGAGGCGGATGACCATCCCCCTCTCCCCCTCTCATCAAAAAAGTCATTGAAATGTTACGCGTAAAAATACAGCACAAGTATCATTTAAACTGCACTCAGTGCGGACATGAAACACCCAATTTCTGGACCTGGTTCGAACAGAACCAGCAATGCCCCGAATGTGGCAGCAAACACTCGGAGGTGTGGTACAACAGACGATATCAGCGCCTGTCGCGCAAGATGAAACGCAAGCCCGACAGCTTCTGGCACTATTTTCCCTTTCTTCCTTTGCTGAGAAGAAGGCATATCATCTCGAGAGGTGAAGGTGCTGTACCCGTGGAACAGTGGAGCTTCCTTGAGGAGTTTGCCAGGAAGAACTACGATCTGGATATCAATGTACATGTTTACCGTAACGATCTGAATGGCGGCACCGGGACCTTCAAGGACCCTGCGGCATCGATGGCAGCCAGCCTGTTCAATGAGATTGGGATTAAGCAGTATTGTATCGCATCAACGGGGAATTCGGCAACGGCCTATGCCAAATACCTTTCAATGGCAGGAGTGAACTGCTCCGTGTTCATGCCGGAGGATGCCATCAGGACATCGGAGGCGACCATCAGCTCCTACGGACAGCAGGTCTTTCGTGTGATGGGTGATTACACCAAAGCAAAAGAGATCGCTGCCGGTTATGCCAGACTGCACAATATACCCATGTCCACAGGTAACATTGACCCCATCCGTGTGGAGGCCAAGAAGACCATGGTGTTTGAATGGCTCCGTCAGATGGATAAATTCCCCGATGTATATATCCAGGCGGTGAGCGGTGGTACAGGACCCATTGCCATAGACAAAGGTATCCGTGAGATTAACCATCTCTGGCCTGAGCTGAAGAATCCGCGTTTTCTCCTGGTACAATCAGACGGTTGCGATCCCATGGTGCAGGCCTGGGAGAAGGCGGAGAGTGCCGGTTTTCCGGAAGGATATGAAAAAGAGTATCCTGTCATCGATAATCCGCAGACAGAGGTTCCCACGCTGGCTACCGGCAACCCGGCCACCTACCCCATCCTCGCCGGGCTGGTCCGGAAATCAGGAGGTGCCTTCCTAAGGATGCGTGAAAAGAAACTGGTGCCGGTAGGTAAGCTGACAGCCTATGAACAGAAAGTGATCCCCGGTCCGGCATCTGCTGTCTGTCTCGCCGGTTTCTTCATTGCTTTAAGGAAAAACCTGATAAAGAATGGTGAAACAGTACTGATCAATATCGGTGAAGGGCCTAACCGCGCTCCTCTCTTCCTGGAACAGATGATCTACACAACGCACAACGTGAACCATGTGGATCAATGTGAACCGCACTCCATTGATGATTACCGTGCACAGCTGTGGAACGATGTGCTGGAAGACTAAACTATTATTTTTTCTTGTTCACACTCATTCTTGCACCCGTTAGCTGCTTACTCACTATTTGATAAGTACTCGCTACGCTCAAACAGCTTATCAAATTGCGTTCTTTTCGCAGAACGGGTACCCGAAAGAATTT
>JADMKJ010000002.1:3154-6467 GCA_015478855.1 Proteiniphilum sp. | reverse complement strand
TACCCGAAAGAATTTAGCGATACTTCTAAAAAATAATGCTTTTATTAATAAAAAAAAGTATTGAACGTTGTAACTGATAAAAAGAATGCTGACCAACAAAATTATCTGGATTACAGGTGCTTCCTCCGGTATAGGTGAAGCGTGTGCCTATCAGTTCGCCCGGGAGAAAGCCACTCTTATTCTCACGGCTACACGGGCTGAACGACTGGCAGAGGTGCAGCAGGAGTGTATTCGTCTGGGTGCACAGTGTGAGATACTGGCTTATGACCTCACCGACCTGAACCATATTGATGAGCTGGCTGACAAGGCTGTTTCCTTTTTCGGTAAGATTGATATCGCTTTCCTCAATGCCGGCATCAGCCAGCGTTCCAAAACAGTGGAGACCTCTTCTGAGGCAGAGAGGAAGATCATGGATGTGAACTTCTTCGCACCGGTGAAAATAACCAAATCGCTCCTGCCGGGGATGATTGCACAGGGAGGTGGCACCATCGCGGTGACAAGCAGCATCGCCGGCAAGTTCGGATTTCCGCTGCGCTCGGTATACGCCTCCTCCAAGTTCGCCCTCTACGGATTTTTCGAGACAGTGCAGGCTGAATATTACGGCGATAATATCCGTGTAGTGATGGTCTGTCCCGGGAGAGTCCGTACAGCGATCTCCTGCAACGCGCTGGAGGGCGACGGCACGAAGCATGGCAGGATGGATGAGGGGCAACAGAAAGGGATCACGGCAGAGAAAGCAGCAAAAAGAATCGTGAGTGCCATCAAAAAACAGAAGCCGGAGGTGCTGGTAGGTGGACCCGAATTACTAATGGTCTATATCAAACGGTTCTTCCCTGCCCTCTCACGCAGGCTGGTACGCCGGATCAACCCCACCTGACTTATGCATCAAAAAATCAATTTTCTCTGACTATCATATCACTCTTCAGCCTTAATTAATCTATCAACATCAGCTACCTCTCAAAAAAAGACCCATTATGGACAAAAAATATAATATTGCAGGAATACAGCAAATCGGTATCGGCGTAGAAAATTTCACTGAAGCATGGAAGTACTATATCGATGTTTTTCAGGCTGACATCCGCATCCTGGAAGATGACACCGTGGCGGAACTGATGCTGCCCTACACCGGCGGCAAACCGCAGAGACGTCATGCTGCCATCGCCATCAACATGCAGGGTGGCGGTGGGTTCGAGATATGGCAGTACTCCGACCGCAAACCGGAACCTGTCGGTTTTGAGATTCAGACGGGCGACCTGGGTCTGTTGGTGGCGAAGATAAAGAGCCGTGATGTGGAGAAAACATATCAACTGTTCTCCGGAAAGCCGAATGTACATATACTGAGTGAGTTGGCAGACACGATTGACGGAGAGAAAACTTTTTTCATCAGTGATCCGTTTGGCAACATGTTTCAGATTATACGAGACTGCTCCATCTTCAGGGAGGAGGATAAGCTGACGGCAGGTATTGCCGGAGCAATGATAGGGGTGACCGATATTGAGAAGGCGATGACCGTCTACAGGGATATACTGGGTTATGATACGATCATAGCAGATGAAACCGGCACTTTTGATGATCTGAAAGCATTACCCTCGGGTGAGGGACGCTTCCGCCGCCGTCTGCTGACACACAGCAAACCACGTAAGGGTGCACTCAGCGAGTTGCTAGGTAAGTCCTACATTGAGTTGGTGCAGGCGATGGACCGTACACCCCGCAAAATCTATGAAGGACGTTACTGGGGTGATCCCGGATTTATCCAGATCTGTTTCGATATCACGAATATGGATGCGCTGCGGGACAGCTGTGCAGCAATGGGACATCCTTTCACTGTCGACACAACACAAAAATACAAGGAGGGTAGCTCGTTCGATATGGGTGAAGCTGCCGGTCAGTTTGCCTATATCGAAGATCCTGACGGTACCTTGATCGAATTTGTGGAGACACACAAAATTCCGATCATGAAAAAACTGAACCTCAGCCTCGACCTCCGCAAGCGAGATCCCGAAAAGCCGTTACCACGATGGATGCTGGGCATGCTCCGCTTTATGCGGGTGAAACCGGAAAATCTATAAAAAAGCACTCTTTCACACAATTTTTCCGCCGTTTTTCAGTTATGAAGATAATGAAAAAGCGGCGGTTTTGTTGTTTTGTGCTGTTGTTGATATGCTGCATGCATCAGATGCAGGCGCAATGGGATGCTCCGTTCACGCAACAGTGGGCTGCGAGAAGCTTTTACAACCCCTCCTTCAACGGTGAGACAGAGCAGATCACTACATCGGCACACTACCGTTATCATTGGGCCGGAATAGAGAATGCTCCCCGCAAACTGCTTCTCACGGCCGGCATGCCGGTTGAATTCCTCCACCGACGGCACGGGGCAGGGCTGATTGCCTATTCAGAGAATGTGGGTGAACTACGCAACACCTTGCTGGCTGCGCAATACAGCTATATCATCAAAACAGGAAGCGGATTGCTGCATGTAGGACTGCAGGCAGGTCTTTCTGATGTCAACTACGATGCGGGTAAAATTGTCATTGTCACTGACTCCCTGCACACCGTACGGGGCAGCGTGCGGGTCAATCCTGCCGAACGGCAGGTGCCAGACATCAATGCCGGCATCTCATGGAAGGGAAGGAAAGTATACGCCGGGCTGTCGGTCATGCATATCAATCAACCATCATTTTATGCTTTCAGTGACTCCGTTTCCACCATCGATCTGCAGACAGACTCTTTGCGATCAGTCATACCCCGTTCCTATATTTTTATGGCCGGATGCAATATCAGGTTGATTCATCCGTTTGAAATAGAGCCGATGGTGTGGGTTCTGCACAACCGTCACGAAACGATGGTGCAGGCTACACTGCGTATGATTTACGACGAACGATTCTCGGGAGGTCTCTCCTGGCGGGCGAACGACGGCTATAGTTTCTTTGCCGGGGTTAATCTTCAGGGTGTGGAGATGGGTTACGCATACGATCTGCATAAAACAGGAATGGCCAAAGTGAGCAGCGGCAGCCACGAGTTGTATCTGCGTTATCTCATCCCGGCGGATTATCTGAAGCCGAAACGACAACCGCAAAAGAGTATCCGGTTGTTGTAAAACAATTGAAGGTTGCGAGGTTTTGATTTTAAAGCTATAAGCTATAAGCTATAAGCGGTAAGCTGACTACTAAAAGTTCAACCCAAACCACTGAAAGCAACATCAACCCCAGCTAAAAAGCTGATCGCTGAAAGCTGAAAACTAAATAGCTGAAAGCTAAAAATATACATACATGAAAAGATTCATCATTTTACTGCCGATAGTGACCCTTCTCTT
>JADMKJ010000002.1:1613-3054 GCA_015478855.1 Proteiniphilum sp. | reverse complement strand
TACAAGCAGTTCGTCCACTGGGTGCGCGACTCGATCATCCGTGAGCGGATCGCCGATCCCCGCTATGCGGGCGACGACTTCTACAAGATCACCGAAGATGTGTATGGCGATCCCGTCACCCCGCACCTCAACTGGTCCCTGCCCATCCCCTGGAGCCGCAACACAGAGGAGGAGGAGGCAGCCATCAACAGCCTCTACCTCACCCACCCCATTACAGGTCAGAAGATGCTCGACGCGGCACAGCTCAACTTCCGCTACGAGTGGTTCGATGCGGCGGAGGCAGCGCGCCGCCAGCAGCACCTCAGCCGGATACAGGGTTCAGCAGCCGGGAGCAGCAATGGTACCGGAGAAACGATGATGATCACCAAGGACACCGCCTATGTCGCCTTCGACGGAGAGATCATCAACGAGACCATCACCCGTCCCCTCAGCAGCCTCTACGATTTCGTCCATACCCGCATCGTCAACATCTACCCCGACACCACTGCCTGGGTGAACGACTTCGACAACGCCAACAACGAGGTCTACATGCGTAACTACTTCTCCCATCCCGCCTATGCGCACCATCCGGTGGTGAACGTCAGCTGGGAGCAGGCCACCGCCTTCTGTGAGTGGAGAACGATGTACTTGCGCAGGAGCATCAACAGAGAAGGGGTCATCATCGAGAAATACCGTCTCCCCACCGAGGCAGAGTGGGAGCTGGCAGCACGCAACGCCAACTCCGACAGCCGCTACCCCTGGGAGAATGGCGACGACAGCGGAGAGAGCGACTGCTACCAGGCCAACTTCAATCCCGGTGAGGGTGCCTACGCGGCGGACAATCACCTGATACCCGCAAGGGTGAGAACCTTCAAGCCGAACCAGTTTGGCCTCTACGAAATGGCAGGCAACGTGGCGGAGTGGACCTCCACCGCCTACAGTGGTTCCGGTCTCGAGATGATGAACGACCTCAACCCTGAGTACCGCTATAATGCCCTGGCAGATGATCCCGCGATACTGAAGCGCAAGGTGGTGAAGGGAGGCTCATGGAAAGATAACGCCACCTTTATCCGCTCAGACATGCGCGACATGGAGCTGCAGCACAGAGGGCGCTCCTGGATCGGGTTCCGTTGCGTCCGCACACAGGTGAGCACGGGCAAATAAACAAATCAGCAACAAAAAAGCAATCCTATGAATGCATACCACAAATACAAAAACCGGCTTGAACAAAACCTGCAGACCGAAAGGGGTAAGCGTGCCATCCACTTCGCCTACAGCTTCGGCGCTGCCCTGGTGATCCTTGGAGCGATGTTCAAGCTGCTCCACTTTCCCTTCGGCAACGAGATGCTTTTTATCGGGATGGTCACCGAGGTACTTGTTTTTGTCCTCTCGGCTTTCGACACACCGGTGCGTGACTACCCCTGGGAGCAGGTCTTCCCGGTGCTGACATCGCAGAACCCGG
>JADMKJ010000002.1:0-1513 GCA_015478855.1 Proteiniphilum sp. | reverse complement strand
GGCATGGCAGTAAACAGTCCCAACTCCCCCCGTCAGAAGATGATCAACCTGATGTACCTGGTCTTCATCGCGATGCTGGCCCTCAACGTCTCGGTGGAGGTGCTCGATGGTTTCGGGGTGGTGGATGAGCGGCTCAACGACTCATCGCAGACCATGGAGGAGCGGAACAGGCTTTTCATGGAGGAGCTCACCGCCTACCATGCCGCCAACCCGGGGAAAGCCGGTGCCTGGTACGAAAAAGGATTACAGGTTCAGCAATTGAGCGACTCACTCACACAGTATATCGATGAACTGAAACTGCAGATGGTGCGGCAGGCAGACGGCAAGAAGGCTGATCTCAGCCACATCCGGCACAAGGATGACCTGGAGGCAGCCTCGGTGGTGATGCTCTCCCCCCTCCGGGGTGAGGGCAAGAAGCTGCGGGGTGCCATCGACAGCTACCGGGAGCAGCTGATGGCCCGGGTGGAGGATCCCTCTCGCAGCGCACTGATTGCCCGCTACCTCTCAACAGAAGCAGCCACAGGCGGCAGGAGCTGGGAGGCATCGCTCTTTGAGCAGATGCCGCTGGCAGCCGCCGTCACCCTGCTCACCAAGATCGAGAATGACATCCGCCTCTCGGAGGGAGAAGCGCTGGCATCACTGCTCCAGAGCGTGGATGCAGGCGACTACCGCCTGAACAGGCTCAACGCCTGGCTTATTCCCGAATCGGAGACGGTGCTTCAGGGAGGAAGCTACCGCGCCCGCGTGATCCTGGCCGCAGAGGACAGCACCCAACGTCCCCGCATCGTGGTGCAGGGAGAAGCGCTGGAGACCGGTGCCGATGGCTCCTTCACGCTGACAGCATCGCGCAGCGGCACCTTCCCGGTGGAGGGGTATGTGGAACTGAGCGGCAACGACGGCAGCATCACCCGGCGTGACTTCAGCAGCAGCTATACCGTGATCGAGCCGATGGCGACGGTCGCCCCCACGCTGATGAACGTGCTCTATGCCGGTATCGACAACGAGGTGAGCATCTCGGTGCCGGGTGTCGCACCGCAGGAGGTGAGCGCCGTGATGAGCAACGGCACCCTCAGCCGCCGTGGCAACCTCTGGGTGGCCCGTCCCGCGGCTGCCGGCAGCGAGGCAGTGATCACCGTCTCGGCAGGCACACCGGGTGAGGAGACACGCAGGGTGGCAACGCATCGCTTTAGGGTGCGCAGCCTCCCCGACCCCACCCCTTTTATCGAATACCGTGATACCTCCGGCAGCACGCTGATGCGCAAGGGGGGCAGCATCCCCAAGGCAGCGCTGCTGCAGAGTGATGGCCTGAAGGCAGCCATCGACGATGGCATCCTGCACGTACCGTTCCGGGTGACCGGCTTCCGCACCATCCTCCTCGATGCGATGGGCAACGCCATCCCCGAGGTGTCGGACGGCAGCCTCTTCTCGGAGCGGCAGAAGGAACAGATCAGACGACTGACCCGCGGCAGCTACTTCTATATCTCCGGCATTCGCGCCACCGGACCCGACGGCA
>JADMKJ010000001.1:41018-50274 GCA_015478855.1 Proteiniphilum sp. | reverse complement strand
CTCCGATGATGGTGGCTCCCTTTTTAGAGATGATCTCATAGAGGATACCCATCGCATCCACGAAAGAGCTGGGATAGATGGAGGCATCACCCAGGCCGAACAGTGCGATCGTCTTTCCCGTGAGATCGAGCTTCTCCAGCTTGGGGTAGAAATCGTTCCAGTCGTCCTGCAGGTCCTGCACACCCCAGGTGGAGACACCCAGGATCAGTACATCGTGGGTAAGAAATGGTTTCTCATCACCATCGTAGATATCCACCAGGGTGGGAGCGTACGCGGCAAGTTGTTCGGCAATCTTCTCTGCTGCCACTTTGGTGTTTTCTGTGCTTGAACCGTAAATTATTGCTATTGATTTCATATGATTAAAACTTTTATTTTCAAAGGTATCATATGGAACGCGCTTTAATCATCAGCTTTGGTGATAATGATTATCATGCTCGTTTCATGCGATACTATTTTATTCTCTTTCAGATTTTTTTTTTGACTTACCCTTTTCATTGGGCTTATATGTAAACACAACAAAGATAAAAAAGTTTTAAAATAGTCTGTCGTATCAATAAAATATAGCAAGATATCTCATCATAAAATATGAGATGACCTTATCCCCAATCCCATTCCCTGTGAATCGCCTTATATGGCATTTAACTGCAGTTCTATTCAGCCGTAACAAACCCGTTACTCCTTCGAATCTGTTCGAAGCATATTCGAACGATATTCGAAGGATATTCGAACGAGTACCGAAGGAGTACCGAAGGAAATACGGCTTTACCCTGATGAATATACCTGCATTCCCTCCCGATTATTACAGCTTGAACAAAATGATAAAAGTCTTCTTTCATTGCTATCGTACAAAGACATTTCACGCAATGCCTGAAAAAAACATGGCTGATTGCGTAATGAAGCAGCCATTCAGATGTGGCTGTCTCATATTCAACCATGAGATGGCCTCTTGCTGTAAAAAAGAGAGACTGCCTCAATTTTGGGGCAGTCTCCTGAAATAAGATGTGGTTGAATAATCCCCGGTCTGTCAGGGTTCAAATGATGTATACATTTTAAAACTGTTGGCCGGCACAGGGACGGGCATTGTTTGAGTAGGTACATCGAGCGTTGCCGAAGGGTTCATGTAGTCATACCATACGCCGGTTTCGGGGAATGAGGTTGTTGCATCAAAGCCCGTAACAGTGAAGTTACCCACCACCACCACCTGCTTGGCATTGCCAAAGGAGGAGAGGGTGAGAAAACGGCCACTCTCCCAGAATGAAGGTGTCACCTGCCAGTTAAGTGTGGCGGTAGCATTGAACAGCTCGGGATGATCGCGTCGCAGGTTGATCAGCGAGGCGTAGGTGTCATACAACTGCTTCCGTTGTGGTACATCATCGTAGTACTCCCATTTGACCGGTTTGCGGCCGGTACGTCCGTTCTCATCGATTGAGACATCATAGCCCAGCTCACCGAACTGCCACACCATCTTCGGCCCAGGTACGGTGAAGAAGAAGGCGGCGTTGAGGCCCAGCTGACTCATGCGTGCATCCAGGTCGGTCCTCAGGATTCCGTTGCCGTACTGTGTTTGCTTGTAGGCAGCACGCTCCTCGTCATGGCTCTCCATATAGCTCACCAGACTGTTTGCAGGGCGTGAGGAGCTGCCGTAATAGACTCCTCTGAAATCGGACTCATCCTTCCATCCCATGGCCGACTGCCCGTAGGCATGGTTGTTTTTCCGCCATACCATCATCCCCTCGTTGCCGAGTTCAGTCTCCTCTTTGTCGTCGGCGAAATGTTCCAGGATGACCCATGCATCGGGGTCGACCACTTTGATGGCGTTGTTGTAATCCTTTAGGATTGTTATCCGGGAGGGGTCATAAGCGGCATTGTCGTTACCCGGAGAGCCATTTGCATTTTGTGTGAACCCCTTGGTGAGGTCGAACCGGAAGCCGTCGATATGGTACTCTTCGAGCAGGAACTGCAGGTTGCGCTTCACGAAGGTGCGCACCAGCTCCGACTCATGGTTGAAATCGTGAAAGACGCTGTAGGGGTGGGGCGCATCTGCGTTGAAGTAGGGGTTGTTAGAAGCAGTACTTGGCACAATTTCACTCGTTCCGGGTTTCTTGTGATCTGGATTCCACCACATCCTGGCGAAGGGATTGGCGCCGGTGGCGTGGTTGTAGACCACATCCAGGATCACTGCCATGCCACGTTTGTGGCACTCATCGATAAACTCCTTGTACATCCTGTCGGTGCCGTAAGCCTTGTCCATGGCGAAGAAGAAGGCGGGGTTATAACCCCAGCTGTCGTTGCCGTCGAACTCCTGCACCGGCATCAGCTCAATGGCATTCACGCCGAGAGACTCAAGGTAATCCAGCTTCGCCATCGCCCCGTTGAGGTCTCCACTCACCGTGAAATCACGCAGCAGCAGCTCATAGATCACCAGGTTGTCAAGCGACGGCTTTTTGAAGTCGGGAACCTGCCAGTTGAATGTCTCTTGCTGAATCCTGAAAACAGAAACCATGCCGATCGCACCCTCCGGGTAGGTCAGATTCTCCGGGTAGGTGGTTGCCGGGATGTAATGATCATTGGAGGGATCCAGCACCTTGCGGGCATAGGGATCGGCCACGCGGAAAGCCTCTTTACCCGTGTTGCCAAGGTAGTACTGGAAGCCGTACTCTTTCGTCGGGTCGAGGTTGTTGAGGGTGATCCACCAGCAGCCGGCGGCATCGTCACGGAACATCTGCGATTTGTCGTCGTTGCTCAGCGTCCAGTTGTTGAAGTCGCCTACCACATGGGCGAAATCCTTCCGTGCACCAAACTTGTCCTTGTCATAGAGCACCAGTGTCACGGTGCTGTTGTCAACCATATTGATGCCATGCTGCAGTCCGGCGGGCATGGTGCCGCTCCTGACCGCTCCCGGCTGGAACGGCTTGTACTTGCTGTCGGTGATATTTTCAATAAAGGAGTCGTTCTCAATACCCTTCTTTTCTCTGTCTGCACTCCTTATCACGATGCCGATCTTGTTGACCGGAGTCTCACCGGAGCCGAACCACTCGCGGATGGAGGGTGAGAGCGTGATACGCCAGGTGCTCTTTTCATCAGCCACCTTGGTCATCCTGCAATCGGCAATATTCTCTTCCCACTCTGCCGGGACATACATCCAGGTTCCTTCGCTTACCACGCCGATATGGACATATACTTCTCCAGTGTGACCATATAGTTGTGAGTTAGCGGGCGCCTTAAACCAGATGGTCAGCTCCTTGTCGGCATCCACCTCTGCAGGACTCCAGGAGAGCCCCTCCTTGATGGTGACCGGTTGCTCCGGCTCCGGATCGGGTTTCACATCAGGAGGAACAATCGGATCCTCTCCGCAGGAGAACGCGAAAAGAAGCAGTAAGAGAAAGAAAAAATGGCTGTGATTAATCTTCATTGTTGTTGATTCTTAGAGTAAGCTCACTATTCGAGTATATATACCTGTTTGGGTTTCAGCGTGAGGGTCTCCTTCAGTGAGATGGTCTCGCCGGTAAGCAGATCGGTTCTGCTGATGTTACCTTGTATAGACTCAGCATAACGGTCAGGGTTTATTTCAACCTCTCCGGAAGTTCCGTTCATAAAGACCAGCAGACGCTGATCGCCGAGAGATCGTTCATACACATAGACCCCTTTCTGCAGGACGTAGTGCTTCATCCCTCCGCGGGCGACCACCTCATTGCCCTGACGCCAGTGGAGCAGCTTGCTGAGGTAGTCGAACGCTTCGTTCTGGATGGCATCGCGACCCTCGCGGGTGAACTGATCCACCTCATCTCCGGGCCAGCCGCCGGGTACGTCCAGCCGGACATAACCGTCATGCCTGCTCTTGTTACCATGCATCAGCAGCTCTGTTCCGTAGTAGATCTGGGGTGTGCCGGGCATGGTGAGCAGGAAGGTGACCGCCTGCTTCCAGCCGGAGAGGTCGGTAGGGTACTCCTTCAGGAAGCGGTCGGTGTCGTGGTTATCGAGGAAGCGCAATACATTGTAGATATCGGGATAGATAAAGTCGTAGGTCATGTGGTCGTAGATGCCGTGCAGTCCTCCGTTCCATTCGGTGGTCTCCTCGAAGAAGGCGCTGTGCGACAGGCCCATAAAGCGGAAGTCCATCACCGATTTCAGTTGTGTGTCGTTCGGGTTCAACGGGCTCCCTTTTTGCCAGAAAGCAGTGCCGATGGGGTTGTTGAGCCACGCCTCACCCACGATGTTGTAGTTGGGATACTCTTTCTCCACTGCCTCAATCCACTCCACCATCATCTCATAATCGGCATAGGGGTAGGTATCCTGACGGATGCCATCGACACCGGAGTACTCGATCCACCAGATGCTGTTCTGGATGAGGTATTTCGCCACATGGCGGTTGCGTTGGTTGAGGTCGGGCATGGTGGGCACGAACCATCCGTCCACCATCCTGCTCTTGTCATACTCCGAGGCGTAGGGGTCGAAGTACATCTCTTTCATGTGCGATGTCTGCACATACTCCTCCAGGTTGTTGAACCAGTCGGCCGAGGGCACCTCAGTCAGCCAGGGGTGGTCGCTGCCGCAATGGTTGAAGATCATGTCCATCACCACCTTCATCCCTTTGCCATGGGCGTCGCTGATCAGGTTCCGGTACTCTTCATTGCTGCCGAAGCGGGGGTCTACGCGGTAGTAGTCGGTGGTGGCGTAACCGTGGTAGGAGCCACCCTCCATATCGTTCTCCAGCACCGGGTTGAGCCATATGGCCGTGACGCCCAGGTCGGAGAGGTAGTCCAGCCTGTCGGCGATCCCTTTGAGGTCACCGCCGTGACGGGCGTTGGGCTCCTCCCGCTCCACCTTGTATTCAGTCCTCATCGCTATCTGGTCGTTCGTGGGGTCGCCATTGGCAAACCGGTCGGGCATGATCAGGTAGAGCACATCCGACGGGCCGAAGCTCTCTATCGCCAGGCGTGCCGGGTTGCGTTGCTTCAGCTCGTAGGGAACGGTGATCTTCTTCCTTCCCCGGGTGAAAACCAGCTCGAATGTCTCCGGAACAGCTCCCGTGAGATCGAGGTAGATCAGCTGGTAGTTGCGGTTTTCGAGGGTCACCACCTCCCTGATCGAAATGTTTTCTGATGTGACGGAAGTGGTGAAATCGGCAATCCTGTCACCGCTCACCATGAGCTGCAGTTCGGTCTCCTGCATGCCGCTCCACCAGAAGGAGGGCTCCACGTTGATGGTCTGTGCCTGCATAACCCATGCTGTGGCTATTGAGAGGATCAGGAGAGAGAATATTTTCTTCATCTTGTGCTGTATTAATAATTGATGTAATCTGTCTGTATCGGGAGCCGCTGTTTAAGCCGGTGCTCCTGCAGCTTCTTCTGTTTTATTTGATAAAAGCATCCATTGCTTTGGTGGGGCGGCCGTCGTTGCCCCAGGCGCTGAGGGCGTAACGACTCCATGAACGGGCTCCCTGCGGCTCCCAGTAAAAGAGACCCAGCCCTTTTTCATCGGGGACCTCTTTCACTTTCCGGATCACCGCACGGAGCATATCATAGGTATTCTGTGGTTTGTTGTCTTCACCACCTGCTTCCACCACCATCACCTCTTTGTTGTAACGGCTGGCCATATCCTTCAGGTTGAAACCCAGGTCGTCGATGATTTCACTGTAGTCGGGTTGATCCTCCAGCCAGTAGGGATAGAACGACATGCCGATGATATCATATTTCGCACCATGTTTCTCCGCATTGTCGAACCACCAGCGAAAACGTTCGTTGTTGTTGCCCTGGTCCACATGGAGGATCACCTTACTGGTGGGGCTGACCTCCTTGATGGCATCGTAGCCCCTGTTGATCAGTGCTGCCAGCTGCGGCCAGTTGTCGGTATGCCCTTCGGGGTGGATCATGCCGGAGGGTATCTCATTGCCCACCTGCACCCATTCGGGTGTTACGCCGGCCTCTTTCAGCGCAGTCATCACACCCCTGGTGTAATCATACAGCGCCTCTTTGAGTTGCTCGAAAGTGAGTCCCTCCCAATCTTTGGGTTTATGCTGCTTGCCGGGATCGGCCCAGCTGTCACTGTAATGGAGATTGATCATCACCCGCATGCCCCATTCCTTTGCCCTCCTGGCCATAACGACTGTCTCTGCGGTACTGCAATGGCCGCTGTGGGGGTTGTTGTCAGGGTTCACCCAGGCGCGCAGCCTGATGGCGTTGATACCATGATCCCTGAGTATTTTGAAACAATCTTCTGCTTCACCTGCATCATTGTAAAAGGTGTAACCGCTCTCTTCCATCTGCGGCAGCCAGCTGATATCCCCGCCACGGGCAAAGGAGTCGTCCGCTTTCTCCACCTCCGGTGTCTGCTGGCAGGAGAGGAGCAGCAGCGCCAGGGAGAGACAGATATATATTGTTCGTTTCATCGCTCTTTTTTTTCTGTGGTTTGCTGCAACTGCGATCATCATCTTCACGAAGAGAATGATGCGGATGCAATAGATAAAAAAGCACGGCACTTCTGCTGTGCCGTGCTTTTCTGTGAGATTGAAATTATTGTTTTACCATCGTCCCCTTGAACTGACTGGAGTCAGAGAGGTCGAGGGTGACAATGTATGTCCCTGCTTCCGCCACGGTGATATTATCCCCACCGTAAGTGAGGTTGTTGATATCACCTCCGATGTTGATGTCCCAGGCGTTGTTTGCACGGTACTTGAATGTGCCGGCAGCTAACGTGGTGGTGACTGACCAGCGTTGGGTTGCGGGATCATAGCTCATCGGTGTGGAGTTGTCCCAGCCCCCATCAGTAGCATCACCAATCAGTCCCCATTCTGTTTTGGTCATCGTGTAGGTGTTTGCAGTGAGGTCGACATCAATCTTATACATACCGGCTTCAGCTACAACCAGGTTGCCCGCACCGCCATCATCAGAGAGAGTTCCGTTACCACCGTCACCATAATTGGGTCCGTCCCAGTTAGGTTGTGAGGTGAACTTGAACTCGGTACCTGCATCGGCGAAGTAGACATACCCGTCAAATTTGAAGTCGAAGTTGCGGTTGTAGAGCGAGGGTGCCACATCGGGAGCCCATCCCTGATGACCGCCGGGCACATAGAGTGTCAGGTTCATCTCGCCGATGATCTCGATGGTGTAGGTGTACTCCATCATGTTGAGGGTGACCTTCACCCAGCCCGGTTCTTCCACCTTCAGGTTGCCACCGTCAGCCTTGAGTTCTCCTTCTAAAGCGGTTGCATCACTGGTGCCCAACACTCCATCCCATGATGCTGCCTCCTTGCTCGATTTGGGAACGATCTTGAATTCTCCCTCCAGGTTGTTCAGCAAAATGGTAAAATAGGGATCTTCATAGACATCGTTGCCGCTGTGGTTGAACTGGTAATCTGTCAGGTTGCTGATGTTCCATTCATTGATGGAGCCGACAATATAATACTCGGTTTCGATCACCGGCCCTACGGGAGTCACGGTGACCGGTCCCAGCACTACCGGGGTGGGCATCTGCGTTGAAGCGGTTCCCTCAACGATATAGTAGGTTGCACGCAGGTAGATGGCACGTGCGTTGGGTGCTTTGCCATAGAGGCTCTTCACCACTTCATTCAGATCGGCAGCGGTGACTGTCGCTGCATTCAGATCACTTGCGGAAGGGAGGGCCACCACCTTGGTGAAATCTTCCGTATCAGATGCTTCCACAATAAACTTCACCATGGCACCTTCAGCCAGCGTGGGTGTTGCTGTCGTCTTGATTGCTTCCAGTGGGGTAGCATCTTCCAGATCCTCTTCCGTGAATACAACAGGAGCGCTGACTCCTGATCCCAGGGCAAAGGTAAATCCGCTGATTGTTTGTTCAGCCTCCTGCTCATACGCTTGCGGCGATTCAGCTACATGATCGTACACATCTTCACATGCAGCAAAGAACAGTACCGCCAGCAAGGTGACCAATAAATATATTCTGTTTTTCATATAATTATTTTTTTTTGAGATGGAAGAGCTCTCCCTAGTGAAAGAGGTCTTCCTTATTCCCTTGTTATTCAATCTTACCTGTCTTTGCGGTAAAGTTAATATAAAGCTTCTGTCCGGCAGATCCATTGACACGATCCTGGTCATCACCTGCACCGCGGGCCTCAAACTTACCGTTCAGCACGATAAATTCTGTATGCCACCACTCATGTCCGGGCAGCTGTATGCTGGCGCGTATTTCACCGGTGTTGGTGAATCCGGGTGACACAAAAGGAGCATCAGCACCCAGTGACAGTTCGGGTATTGTGAAGCGATATGCCGCATCGGTCGTTCCCCAGTTGCCGCCGGCAACTCCACCCTGAAGATGTGCATGCGGAGGATAGAAATCGACTGCATACTCGAAGTCACGACCGTTGATGGTGGTGGTCACCACCACGATATACCATCCCGGGTTGCCGATACCGATGTTGCCACCGGAGTCTGAAGCTCCCGGATCGGCTGTGCCGTCGGCATTGACTGTTACCTGTCCGTAGCCGAACTCGTTGCCGTCCCAGGCTTTGGCCAGGTTGAACTTGATCTCAGCGTTGCCGCCGTCGCCCGTCTGTCCCAGGTACTGCATCGCCCAGAACTTGCCCGGTGAACCCCACACGGGGATCATCACCGTTGCGTTGTCCCAGTTCCAGTCGCCTGCCACATTGCCAATGATATACATCTCTTCGGGCATCACCATCGGGTCGAGGGCGAAATAACCCTTCACCTGCGGCAGGGTGATCACGTTGGAGTAGACCTGTCCCACATTCTTCTCATTCAGTTTGGATGAGAGACGCACGTATAGCGGATGCGGATCAGACGGGTATGCACTTTCGTCAGTGACACCATGCATTCCCACCAGCGCCAGTGCCAGATCGGCTGCATTGATGGAGAACTTCGCCGTCGTGTAGCTCCCGGGGAGTGTCACGTAATCGGTAAAATCCTGGGCAAGGGAAACCTCCACAGCGTAGATCGCTGCAGCGGTAAAGCCATAGTCGGGTTGAGAGGTGGTGAACTCAATCGATTCGGTATTCTTCAGGTCGTAGATACCCGATACATATTTTGGTGTGTTGAGCACGAAGCTCTCCGGCTGCTGCATCACCACCTGTTCATCTTCCTGGCACGACCAGAAGAGACCGAGCAGGGCCAGCAGTACTATGATATTATATGTTTTTTTCATCGTTTCTTCTTTTAGAAAATCATTTTATAACAGATCAATAACCGGTGTTTTGTACCAGGTTCTCGTTGGCTCCCAGGTCATCGGCAGGTATAGGGAATATATTGAGGTAACTCTCCAC
>JADMKJ010000001.1:36887-40918 GCA_015478855.1 Proteiniphilum sp. | reverse complement strand
AGAACGGCTTCGGCATAGTTGAGATAGATCTCACCCAGGCGGAAGAGCGGGAAGTCGGTGAAGGCGATATTGCTTGGGGGGAGTGTGCCGTCGCTGTTCCTGTTGGAGTATTTCACCACGGGGATACCATTGTCGGTAAAGAGCGAGGGGTCTTCAATCTCCACGTTCTCTGTGAAATCGAGACGCAGCATGGAGAAACGACTGTCAGCTTCATGCTGATACTCTCTTTCAAAGGTTTTCAGCAGGGCGCTGGTAGCACGGTTGCCCTGCCAGGCACCTACTGCGTTTACCTCTTCCTGCAGGTCGGAGGGCTCCATCGCACTGAGAAGGAAGGTCATCCCGCCCCAGGTCTGTGTATCCTCGCCATCATAACGTACGGGGAAGATCATCTCCACCGAATTGTGGTTGTCTGCCTTGAAGATGTTAGCATAGACAGGATCGAGCTGGTAGTTCGCAGCCAGCACTCTCTTGCTGTAAGTGATGCTCTCGGTATACTTTTTCACGCCGATGTATGACTCGGCGTTGAGGTAGATACGTGAGAGCAGCGACCAGTTGGCAGCTTTATGCGCACGTCCGTAGTGAGAAGCATTGTAACCCGTGAAAGGATCGAGCATGTCGGCCTCACTGTCAATCAGCTCGCTCTCGATATAATCGAACAGGTCAGCAGCCATGATTTGCGGGGGAAGGGTGCTTCCCACGGGGCTCTCTTCGTTTACAAAAGGTACGTTTCGGAACATATCGAGCAAATAGTAGTAAGCCAGTGCACGATGAAAGCGTGCTTCAGCTCTGTAGCTGACAATCTCTGCCTGATCACCGGCACTCACACCTCTGCTGTTGAGCACCTCTTCTGTTGTCTCTCTTAAAAAGGCATTGGCCAGGTTGATCTGGTAGTAGAGACGATAATAGAAACCTTTGATAAAGACATTGCTCGACGACCATGTGTTGTAGTTGAGATCGGGTATACCCACATCATTCCATGCACAGTGTGCCTCGTCGGTGGGTAGTTGCTGCAGGTTCCACAAACCTCTGAGGAAAGAAGCCTGGCTGCCGCCATCCACCCCTGCTACGTCGGGGTCACCATCACCGCCGCTGTTACCGCTGATTGCCAGACCTGCATAGATCTTCGCCAGCAACTCCTGGTACGGCCCAATTTCACTTCCGAATACCACATCCGATACCAGCTCTTCCTTGTCGAGGGGTATGGTGTTCAGATCGTCCACGCAGGATGAGACTCCTCCCATCATCAGAGTGATAGCAACGATCAATAGAATTGTATATTTTGCTGTTTTCATATTTTTCAAGAATTAAAAATTTAAACTGAACCCCAGGATAAATACACGCGGGTGCGGATAAATATTGTTGTCAATACCGTTGTTGGTGAACTCAGGGTCGAGACCGTCATATTTAGAAATCACCAGCGGATTCTGCACGGTAAGGTGAATTCTTCCGGATTGCTGTGCGTTTAACAACTGGTTGAAATTATAACCCAGGGAGATGTTATCCATCTTCAGGAAGGATGCATTCTGGATATAATGACTGGATTGATACTGCACCGCTTCGAAATTGGTGGTGGTAGCACTGTTTACCCTGTTCTTCAACCATCCTGAGGGATCGAAGGTGGTGTTCCTCGATTCACGGTTGGACTGGATATTGTTATAGGCATAGTTGCCGATGTTGGCGCGCAGGGAGAAGTTGAAATCCCAGTTCATGTAGGAGAGCTGTGAAGACAATCCCATGAAGAGATCGGGCGCAGCGTTCTTATAGGGGATCATATCATTCTCGTTGATCGCTCCGTCGGCGTTCTGGTCAACATAGACACCTTCAATTGGTAAGCCGTCGTTGTTGTACACCTGTTCATATACATAGAATGAACCGGCGGGATAATTCACTGCATGGATGGCGATGTTGTTTCCCGTACCGCCGTCGATGCCGCCGAAACGTACACCCACATAGCTGGGGTCATCGTTGATGGTCAGCTTGGTGATTCTGTTCTGGTTATAGGTCACATTGTAACTCAGGTTCCAGTTCAGGTCCCTGCTGACAATGGGGCGTCCGGTGATGGTGAACTCAACCCCTTTGTTGACCAGCTCACCCACGTTCGTAAGCAGCTGGTTGCTGAAGTTGGTTCCGGCCGCGATACCTACTGTATTCAGGAGGTCCGTGGTCTTGCGGTAATAGAGATCTAAAGCACCGGTGATACGGTTGTTGAGGAAGCCATAATCAAGACCGGCGTTATAGGTTGTAGTCTCTTCCCATTTCAGGTTCTCATCATACGCCAGCGGGCGGATCAATGAGATCATCTGATCGCCGAAGAAGTAGTTGGCGCCTGCCTGGCTGTAGCTGTAGCGTCCCATCCAGGGATAGTCACCGCTGCCCAGGTTCTGCTGTCCCGTGACTCCGTAACCCAATCGCAGCTTCATGTCAGACATCACGTTCCCTGCATCTTCCATGAAAGGCTCGTTGATGATCTTCCAGGCGAAAGCAGCAGATGGAAACAAACCCCATTTATTGTCGGGGCTGAAGCGTGACGATCCGTCGTTTCTCACTGTGAGTGTCATTAGATAACGATCGAGCAGTGAGTAGTTCAAACGACCGAAGAAGGAAACAACGTAGCTCTCGGTGGAGTAATCATTCATCTCCTTGTAAAATTCATTCCCGGTCTCTGATGCCTTGGCAGCTGAGTAAGGAAAGGTGTTGTCCGATTCGTTATAAAAACGCTGCCATGAGTAACCACCCATTGCATCAATGCGGTGTATGCCAAGATCTTTGGCGTAGTTAAGGTAGAAGTCGAGCAGCGTATTGCTCTTATACTGGCTGTAGGTGGAGTTCTCTCCCCATCCCGACTTGTAGTTGCCCCAGGTGTAACTCATCGGAGAGTTGTCTTCAATGATCACATCACCCTCACTTTTAGAGATATCATATCCCAGGTTGAGGTTGGCCCTTAATGCTTCGAGGAATGGCATCCTGTAGTCAAGCTGGATATTGCCGATACTGCGCATGACCTTGGAGTTGTCATGTTTCTGCATGAGGATGGCCAGCGGGTTGGCCAGGGCAATGTCGATGGGTGATCCGTCGGGCTTCAGTGTCATGTGATAGCCATTGCCGAAAGGAGACTCTGTCTCTGCATATATCGGCATGGTGGGATCAAACTGTGTGGCAGAGTTGATAGAGCCCTGGTCTGCAAAACGGTTGGTATTGTACATACCCCTGGCGTTCAGCTGTACCCTGAGATGATCATCAAAGAAAGTAGGTGAGAGATTCACACTACCGGTATATCTCTCCAGATTGGAGGTCTTGAGTATACCGTTTTCATTGGTGTAACCCAGAGAAACACGATAAGGCAGCACCTCAGCAGCTGAGCCGGAAACACTGATGTTATGGTCAGTGCTTACGGCTGTCCTGAAGATCTGATCCTGCCAGTTTGTCTCTGTGTTGCCCAGCGCCAGCGCCTGTTGGCTCTCTTCGCCGAAGGAGCTGACCACATAGTTTCTGAAGGTTGGTGCATCCATCACATCCACGGCACCTGTCCTGTTGCTTACAGAGACATTTCCGTTATAGGATAATCTCACTTTTCCTGCGTGTCCTTTCTTGGTGGTGATGATGATCACCCCGTTTGAAGCGCGTGAACCGTAGATGGCGGTTGCAGATGCATCTTTCAGGACGGTGAAGGTCTCAATGTCATTTGAGTTGATCGAGCTCAGCGGGTTGGACATACCGCTCACGCCGGTGGCGTTATCTACGGGTACGCCGTCGATCACGATGAGCGGATCATTGCTGGCCGACATGGAGGAGCCGCCACGAATACGAATACTGGATGAGGAGCCCGGTGCTCCGCCGGCAGAGACAACACTCAGACCGGCAACCTGTCCTGCCAGAAGATCGGAAGGAGAGGTGGCCAGGCCTCTGTTGAGCTTTGAGGCATCCACCGCCACCACAGAGCCGGTGGCATCATCCTTTCGTACTGTACCATACCCGATCACCACCAGTTCCTCCAGCAGTTCAGTGTCTTCTTCAAGCACAATCCGGATGTT
>JADMKJ010000001.1:2841-36787 GCA_015478855.1 Proteiniphilum sp. | reverse complement strand
TTATAAGATTAACTGATTAATACTCTCTTCATTCTCTATAAAATACATAATTGACAAGATGAATGGTTAAAATATTCATCTTCTAATTTACATTTCTTATGATACAAAGTTAGAATATCCTGTCAGATACGATACTGGAAAAGGTGTAATTAACTTCTATGGCCTGTGCAATCGATTGCATTTTTCAGAAGTGTAAAAAATATACTATCAATCAGTTAACCGTTAAGGTGCGGTAATATATTTTGACTTAAATAAAGAAAAGATGGTACATATGGTTGAACCGACCCCCCAAAAGTTAGACAAAAAACTTTTGGGGGTCACTACAGGTGTACACTCATTCCTTTCTGGTGTTAAGAACACCCGGTTATTTCATAGCAGCTTTAATAAAAGGTGTTAGTTTTTATTTTTTGCAGATTTTTCTTTTGGTGCAACGACTATCCTTTTTGAAGATTTCACATTGATGAATCTCCTGAGGTTCATCAGGAAACGTTTGCTGGGATTGCTCTTCATGTAGGTATCCATGTGGCGTGCCCTCTTCTCTTCCAGGATCTGATCGATCCTGATGAGGATGCCCGATTCTTCCACCTCTCCAAACTCGTCGTTGATGGCAGTGCCGAAGAAGCGCATTGTGGGTGAGAGACCCATGTAGGCATTGATCAGTGGTGGGATGTTGTACCCCAGTGTCCTCACCTCCTTGTTGAGAATCTTGTAATCCTCCTTGAAGTTCCTCCCGTGAAATAGTGTCCGCATCTTCACTATGTCTGTTCCGGTGATCAGTGGGTCAATCGGTGTCACCAGCTTCAACGCGTCGGGAAAGTGCTTGTTGAGGAAATAGAGGATCATGTTGCGGGCGTCCTTATTGTAGGTGCCGTACATGGTCACTTTCCCAAAGAAATACTCAATCTCGGGGTCAATGACGGTGAGTGCACCCAACCCATCCCAGAGGTTGTCAAGGGCGAAAATACCTTTTCTTCCCAGCAGTGTGGACTGGTATTCGAGCGAGACAAACGATCTGCCCAGCTCCACCGTGGTCGGCAGAAAATCAGTGATAAACTGCTGCGAAAAGTTGTAGAGGTGAGCCGTGGCAAGCTTTGGTTTGCCATCTTCATCGAACTCCACATCGGAGCCGTAGATAAAACGGTAACCACCCAGGATCTCTTCATTTTCGGGATCCCACACAATCAGTTGCCGGTAAGGAACATCCATGATGTCATATTTGTCAATATCGGCCTCTAAGCCGGTACCGCCACCGTAATGACGGAATGCAATCTCACGTAGTCGTCCTACTTCACGCATCAGATTGGGAGAGTCGTGGGCAGTGAAGACATAAATTTCGTTGTTTGCTTTATTGGTGATTCGTACCCTTTTCTGAACTGTCAATTCACTTTTTATCAGTTCTTTTTTTACGGGGTCAATAATCTTTTCCATACATTTTTGATTCGTTAAGATTTTCGTCACTTCAGGGTGTAGACCACTTCTTTTACATACTGCGCCCACTCTGATGGTGTTTTTGATTTGTCGAATGTTTGCCAGGGTATGGGTTTGCCAAAGGTGATAGTGAAGGTCTGATTGCTGTTTTTATACATTTCATCCGGCAGGTAAATCAGTTCGATATTGAATTTGATGCCGGTTGCTTTGCGGATATTGGCAAAATTATAGAAGAAGTTGGAGTTCCTGCCGGCGAAATGTACAGGGATCACATCTCTCCGGTATTCAACCGCCTTGATGATAAAACTCTTCATCCATTCCATATCTATTATCATTCCTTTCACCTTGCGGGAACATAAACCTGCCGGAAAGGTGATGATCTGATTGTCGGATGCGTATGCTTCATTCATTGCTTTAGCAGAACCTCTGGCTTGTGATCCATATTTGTTGATGGGAATGAAGATTGGTTTCAGCGGATCAATGTAATAAAGTATGTCATTGACCAGGTATTTAATCTTTCCATCGTACCTCTCACCCAGTACAGATGAAAGACAAATTCCATCAAGACCCCCAAGAGGGTGATTGGATGCAAATATAAACTGCCCCTTCCCGGGTATATTCTCTTCACCCTTCAGGTGAAGGTGAAGGTTGAACTCATTCTTCACCAATGCATGCATAAACGCTACCCCCTCCACATCATTATTCCGTTCCAGAATGCCATTGATATCCTCCTGGTGGACTGTCCGCTTGAGATAACTAATAAGAAACTTAGGGATTCTATTGTAATATTTTGAGACTTTGTCCTTTAGTACCTTATCAATATTAATTCTGAATGCATTGGTCTGGTTCATTGCATCTTCTCCACATCTAATTTGACGCAAATGTACAAAAATATGACAACCCATTGCCAATAGAGGTGAATTTTTCAGTTTTTTTATCATTGAGTGAAGATTTTCCACACTACATAAAATCATTTAAATGGCAGCTAATAAGGTGTTAATGAAATAAATCCGGCATGTTGATAACTTTTTTATAAAATAAAGTGTGGAAATGTGGGGGAAAGTGGATAATTTTGTACTTTTACAGCAACTAAAATGCTATTTAGCTGAATTTGATAAGGAAATGATACAGTTCCTGGGAAATATGGAAGCCAAAGCAGATACAAAAGGTAGAATTTTTGTGCCGGCCATTTTTCGCAAGCGCTTGCAATGTGAAGGCGAAGATTTCCTTGTGCTCCGGAAAGATATTTTTCAGGAGTGTCTTGTGCTCTACCCGGGTAGTGTATGGGAGAAAGAGATTGAAATACTTCGAAGCAGGCTGAATAAGTGGAACAGGGAGCAGCAGCAGATTTTCCGTCAGTTCGTGCTTGATGCCGAAAGGCTTGAGATGGATGCGAGTGGTAGGGTGCTTATACCAAAGCGATACCTTCAGATGGTTTCCATTGATGCAGATGTACGTTTCCTCGGAGTAGATGAAACCATCGAGATCTGGGCAAAAGAGAAACTGGAGAAACCGCTGGTAGATCCCGATGATTTTTCTTCGAAATTACAGCAGTTAATGGAGCGTTAAAGAGGGCGGCATAAATGTGCATCATTCTGATGTGACCACTGCGGCAGCCGGCAAGACGCAATTTAAAAAAAGAGTAACAGCTTACAGATTATTTCAGACAACAGGCAGATGGCAGCATATCACACACCGGCATTGCTTCAGGCAAGTATAGAGGGACTGAACATCTCCCCCGGGGGAGTGTATGTGGATGTCACTTTTGGCGGCGGTGGCCATTCACGGGAGATATTGAACAGGTTAGGCGAGGATGGTCGGCTGATTGCCTTTGATCAGGATGAAGATGCGATCAAAAACAGAATTGACGATCAACGGTTTATTTTTGCGCGTGCCAATTTCCGTTTTCTGAAAAACTTCATTCGTTATCATGACATAACAGCGGTGGATGGTGTGTTGGCCGATCTGGGAGTATCATCACATCATTTTGATGATGCTGCACGTGGTTTTTCATTCCGTTTTGAGGGGGAACTGGATATGCGTATGAATCGCAACGCAGCAATGAAAGCTTCTGATATACTGAATGAATATTCTGAAGAAAGGCTGTCTGATATCTTTTATACCTACGGTGAACTGAGGAATGCACGCAAGATTGCGTCGTCAGTTGTGGCATATCGTTCATCAAAAACAATTGTGGAGACGAAGGATCTTCTCTCAATCCTGGAGCCGTTTGCCTATAGAGACAGGGAGAAAAAGATATTGGCGCAGGCATTTCAGGCATTGCGCATAGAGGTGAATGGAGAGATGAATGCATTGAGGGAGATGCTTATACAGGCATTACAGGTGTTGAAGCCCGGAGGACGGATAAGCGTGATATCTTATCATTCGCTTGAAGATCGGTTGGTGAAGAATTTTTTCAGGACGGGCAATTTTGAAGGCAGGCTAATAAAGGACTTCTATGGTAATATAGAGACACCATTCATATTGATTAACAGGAAAGTGATTGTTCCCTCCGGGGAAGAGCAGTTTCAAAATCCACGTTCACGAAGTGCCAAGCTGCGTATTGCGGAGAAAAGGTGAAAACAATTAAGAATTAAGAATTAAAATTAAGAAGCTGTCAGCTGGAAATATATGAAAATCAAGTTCGATAACATACGTAAATCGTTTGTCCATGTTTTTGGAGGAAGTGTTCTCACTGAGGATTTCTTCCTCCGAAACATGAGATTTATATTGGTTATTGTGCTTATTATGTTCTTGTTCATCAGTCACCGCTATGCGGTACTACAAAGAATGTCAGAGATTGAACGCCTTGAGAGAGTGCTGAAAGATGCGAGATATGAGTCGCTGACGATCTCTTCAAGGCTTACGGAGGCCAGCCGTCAGGGAGAGGTTGAGCGTCGTGTGACAGAGGCCGGTCTGGAGCTTAAAGTGACGAATGAGCCGGTCTATTATATTGATAAATAATCTCATCGTAAGTAAGGAATATGAAAGGAGGGAACAGAAAAGACAAAAAGGGTATTTTGGGGAGATATGGTCTTATTGTCTCCCTGTTGATGCTGTTTGCTGTGATGATTATCTTCTCAGCCGGTAAGATCGTGTTCACATCGGAAGGTAAAAAGTGGCGCGAGGTAGGAGAGAAGGAGACGGTGATCAGAGATAGGGTGATCCTGCCTAAGAGAGGGAATATCTACACCTACGATGGTAAGCTGCTGGCAACCACCGAGCCGCTTTTCAGTATATATATGGATTTTTGGGCGGATGGAATAGAAAAAGATACACTCTCAAAGTATGTGGGAGATCTTTCGCTTGAGTTGGCCAAAAAATTCCCCGACAGAACGGCTGCTCAATACAGGAATGTAATTATGAGCGGATGGAAAATGCGCGAGGGCGAGGAGGAGAAAATACGTGATAATGAAGCAAGAGGGGTAGATAAGAGAGTCCCCATACGCTCCCGTTATGTGAAGATCATACGTGGCGATATCTCCTATGTCGACCTGAAGGAGATCCGCACATTCCCTTTCTGGAACCAGCGATCCAACCGTAGTGGGTTGATTGCCGAGGAGCGGAATGCACGCAAGAAACCTTTCGGTAATCTGGCAACACGAACAGTGGGTAATGTATACAAAGACCTTGAAAAGGGAGGAGCCAGCGGGCTTGAGTTGAAGTATGATTCACTGCTCCGGGGTATCCCTGGAGTGAAATTCCGTCAGAAGATTCAGGGTAAATGGATGGATGTGGTGGAGAAGCCTGCCGAGGAGGGGTGGGATATCATTACCACTATCGATGCAGATATTCAGGATATTGCAGAGCGTTCGCTCCGTGAGAAGTTGACTGAGACTGAAGCTGAATCGGGCACAGCCATTATCATGGAGGTGAAAAGCGGAGAGATCAAAGGTATCGTCAACCTGGACCGTATGAGTAACGGCGAGTATGGCGAAGGAAATCCCAACGCATTCTCCTATATGAATGAACCGGGATCGACCTTTAAAACTGTCACAACGATGGTCGCTCTCGATGATGGTGTGGTTACACCGACAGATTCTTTTTATGTGGGCAGTGGTCTTTTTCAGTATAATAAAAGATGGGTGAGAGACCATTACTGGCGCCGTGGTCAGGATCGTGGTTATTTAACGGTTACGGAGGGTATGCAGGTCTCTTCCAATATCGTGATGAGTAAAATCGTTCTGAAGGGATATGAAGACAATCCAACCAAATTTGTTGAGGGGATTGACAGAATAGGATTAAGAAAACAACTTCAGTGGGATGTGCCCCTACAGGGCATCGAAGGGACATCATCTGTCCGTTTTCCCGATGATAAAGTGAACTACTGGTCTAAAACAACCCTTCCCTGGATGTCTTTCGGGTATGAATCGAAAATACCTCCTATCTATATGCTGATGTTTTACAATGGCATTGCCAACGGTGGCAGGATGATAAAGCCTTTCATCGCCAGGCAGTTCATTGAAGCAGGGAAAGTGGTGAAGAACACAGAAGCAGAAGTTGTCAATCCGATGATGTGTAAGGAAACAACACTGCAGCAGATACATGAGATGCTGGTGGGTGTGGTGAAAGAGGGGACTGCCAGGGTGGTAGCATCAGATTACTTTACTATTGCCGGTAAAACCGGAACGGCGCAAATAGCTTCGGGTGGGGGTTATGGCGGTTATTATGTCTCCTTCTGCGGCTATTTCCCTGCAGAAGAACCAATGTACACCGTTTTCGTTGGTCTCAGAAAACCAAAAGGTGTACCTTCAGGTGGAGGTATGGCCGGCATGGTTTTCAAAAATATTGCTGAACAGACCTATATAAGGAAAGTACAGCTTTCTGTAGCACATTGCCCTGTCGATTCCACACTACAGAAGAATCCTCCTCTGAAAAACGGTAACTGGAAACATAACAGGACATTGCTGGCATCGCTGAATTTTCCTGTGGGAGAATCTGATGAGGCAGCCGATTGGGTGAAGATGCAACAGGATAGTATTGCTTATCACCCGCAGGCATTGACATTGACAGGAGCGTTGGTCCCCGATGTGAGGGGAATGGGGGCACGCGATGCACTCTATCTGCTGGAAAAATCGGGTCTTAAAGTAAACCTGACAGGCTCCGGTAAAGTGGTGTCTCAATCCTTCCCTCACGATCAGAGACTGGTAAAAGGAACAACCATAAGCATCACATTACGATAAAAGGTATGAAGCTGACAAAAATAATTGAAAAATGTAATCTTGCTGCCTTACGGGGTAATGAAGAGGCAGAGGTAACATCTATAACCTCCGATTCTCGTTCGGTTCAACCAGGATCACTCTTCATTGCTGTGGAGGGGATCTGCACAGACGGACATGCCTACATCGGAAAAGCGATAGAACAGGGAGCTACGGTGGTGGTATATGATAAACCGATGATAGAGGAGTATTTTTCACGTGTCACCTATATCCAGGTAGAAAACAGCGCTGAAGCACTGGCTCTGATCGCATCGGAGTGGTATGGTAATCCCTCACAACAGCTGAAGCTGGTGGGTGTGACCGGAACAAACGGCAAAACGACTATTGCCACCTTGTTATATATGATGTTTCGCACGCTTGGATTTCCTGTCGGATTGTTGTCTACCGTCGCTAACTATGTGAACGATGACCATTATCCTACCACGCATACCACACCCGATCCCATCACGGTGAATTCATTGCTGCGTAAAATGGTGGATGCCGGTTGTGAATATGCCTTTATGGAGGTCAGCTCTCATGCTATCCACCAGAGGCGTGTTGACAGCCTCTGTTTTGTGGGAGGCATTTTCACCAACCTCACACAGGATCATCTCGACTATCACAAGAATATGCTGGATTACCGGAATGTAAAAAAAACCTTCTTCGACCATCTCCCGGGTGACGCATTCGCACTGACCAATATAGATGATAAGAATGGCCCGGTGATGTTGCAAAATACAAAGGCGAAAAAAAAGAGCTACTCCGTGCAGCGTATGGCCGATTTTAAAGCCCGCATATTTGAGAAACATTTCGACGGAACAAACATCGAAATAAATGGCAGGGAGCTTGTCGTACAGTTTGTAGGTATATTCAATGTTTACAATCTGTTAGCTGTTTATGGCACTGCTCAACTGCTTGGGCTGGAGGAGGATGAGATACTGCGTGTGCTCTCATTGCTGAAACCTGTAGCAGGACGTTTTCAGACCATTCGCTCGCCGTGTGATTACACAGCAATTGTGGATTATGCCCATACACCCGATGCACTCACGAACGTGTTGAATGCTATCCATGAAGTGCTCGGTAACAAGGGGCGTATTATTACTGTGGTGGGATGTGGCGGAAACCGTGACAGGACCAAAAGACCTATCATGGCCCGTGAAGCAGTAATGCTTAGTGATAAGGTAGTACTCACCTCTGATAACCCGCGGTTTGAAGAGCCGGTGGATATCCTTCATGATATGGTAGCGGGACTTACGGAGGAGCAGAAAAATATGGCCCTCACCATTGTCGACCGTCGTGAAGCGATCAAGACTGCCTGTGCGCTGGCACTACCGGGAGATGTGATCCTCATCGCCGGTAAAGGACATGAGGATTATCAGGAGATTAAAGGTGTAAAACATCACTTTGATGACAAGGAGGAGGTAGAGAAGATATTCCGAAATTTATAAAAATATGCTATATTATCTTTTTGAATATTTAGATAAACTTAATTTCCCGGGAGCAGGCATGTTTCAGTATGTGATGTTCCGCTCTGCCATGGCGGTGATTTTCTCACTGCTTATAGGCGTCTTTGCAGGTAAAAGAATAATAGACAAGTTGCAGCAGAAACAGATAGGGGAGACCATACGTAATCTTGATCTGGAAGGACAATACAGTAAGCGCGGCACACCTACCATGGGGGGTGTCATCATCATTCTCTCCATATTGGTTTCCACCCTGCTTTTCGGAAAGCTGGAAAACATTTATATCATCCTGATGCTGGTAAGCACTGTCTGGCTGGGTATGCTTGGCTTTGCGGATGATTATATCAAAGTGTTCAAGAAAGATAAAGAGGGTCTGAAAGGGAAGTTTAAAATTGTAGCTCAGGTGGGACTGGGACTAATTGTGGGCCTGACCATCTATTTCAGTCCCGATATTGTGGTGCGTGAAAATATGGAAGTGCGGGTGAACAACGTGATTGAAGATGTGACCTACCTCACCGAAGATGTGAAGACCACAAGCACCACCATCCCATTTTTGAAGAACAATAACTTCGATTACAGGTGGCTGGTAAGCTGGATGGGTGACTTTGCCGATGAGGCGGTATGGGTCGTGTTCATCCTGGTGGTGATACTGATTGTGACTGCGGTCTCCAATAGTGCGAACCTGACGGACGGACTGGATGGACTGACCTCCGGCACCTCTGCCATCATAGGGGTGGCCCTCGGTATACTGGCTTATGTGTCGGGGCGTGTCGACTTTGCCTCTTACCTGAATATCATGCATATCCCCGGGGGAGACGAACTGATGGTTTTTGCCTCTGCTTTTGTGGGAGCCTGTGTCGGTTTTCTATGGTACAACTCTTACCCGGCCCAGGTGTTTATGGGCGACACGGGCAGCCTGACACTGGGTGGCATCATCGGCGTGTTTGCCGTGTTGATACATAAGGAGCTTTTACTGCCAATCCTTTGCGGTATCTTCTTCGTGGAGGCGCTGTCGGTGATTGCACAGGTGACCTATTTTAAATATACAAAGAAGAAATATGGTACGGGCAGACGTGTGTTCAAGATGACACCCCTGCACCATCACTATCAGAAGCCGGGGGACGGAAGCATCGATTCTCTTGTACAAAAGCCGTTTGCTCCCATGGCAGAACCGAAGATCGTGAGTCGTTTCTGGCTGGTGGGTATGATTCTGGTCGTGCTGGCGCTGGCGACGCTCAAGATGAGATAAGAATAGTGACAAACAATGTGATACTGTAAATGAGTCAAAAATTGATTGTAGTTCTTGGGGGTGGAGAGAGTGGCATGGGTGCCGCGATACTTGCACAGAAAAAAGGTTTCCGCGTGTTTCTGTCCGACAATGGAATGTTGAGAGAGGAGCACAGGGAGCTGTTGAGAGCATACATGATCGATTTTGAGGAGGGTGGTCACACAGAGGCGAGAGTGCTGGAGGCGGATGAGATTGTGAAAAGTCCCGGTATCCCCGACACTGTTCCGGTGATGCTGAAAGTGCTGGACAAAGGCATCCATGTGATCTCAGAGATTGAATTTGCCGGCAGACATACCGATGCAAAGATGATCTGTATCACCGGAAGCAACGGAAAAACAACCACTGCCAGCCTGATTTATCATATATTGAAATCAGCCGGGTTGAAAGTAGGCCTGGCAGGGAACATAGGAAAGAGCTTCGCACGACAGGTGGCTGAGGATTATTTCGATTATTATGTGTTGGAGTTGAGCAGCTTTCAGCTGGAGGGAGTCTATGATTTCAAAGCTGATATCGCTGTGTTACTGAACATCACTCCTGATCACCTGGACCGCTACGATCATAATATGCAGCACTATGTTGATGCCAAAATGCGTATTCTGCGAAATCAGCAGACGGAGGATGCGTTCATCTACTGGATAGATGATCCCGTAGTGACAAAAGAACTGCAGAAAATAGAGCCGATGGTCACACACTACTCCTTCGGGGAAAAGAGACGGGATCATACCACTGCATACACTGAGAATGGTAAATTATTCATTTGCACGAAAGAACATACATTTAATATGGAACTGGAACTACTGGCCCTTGAGGGCATGCATAATGTTTATAACTCCATGGCGTCGGGGATCGTGGCTAAATTGATGGATGTCAGCGACGAGCAGCTACGCACCTCCCTCTCCGATTTCAAAGGTGTACCACACCGGCTCGAGAAGGTGTCCACGGTGCGTGGTGTGCAATATGTAAACGACTCAAAGGCGACCAACGTGAACTCCTGCTGGTACGCACTGCAGAGCATGCGCACTAAAACGGTGCTTATTCTTGGGGGCACGGACAAGGGTAATGACTATAGTGAGATTGAAGAGCTGGTAATCTCAAAAGCGAGGGCATTGATCTTTCTTGGGAAAGACAACAGCGCACTGCATGCCTTCTTCGACGGGAAAGTAAAAGTAATCAGAGATGCTGTCTCAATGAAAGAAGCTGTGGACATAGCATATGAACTGGCCGAAAAAGGGGATACGGTGCTATTGTCACCCTGTTGTGCAAGCTTCGATCTGTTTAAGAATTATGAAGATCGCGGTGATCAGTTCAGGGAGTGTGTAAGGAGATTGTGATAATGGGACAATGTGACGATTCAATGATGTGGAGATGTGTTGATGTGACTCGTAAATCAAACATTAACGCTGCGAATCGTTAAATCAGTAAATCGATAAATCGGTAAAAGATATGTCAGATCAATTCAATAATATAAATAATCCACTTCCACCTCCTGAAGCGGATATTGTGGAACCGGCATTCACGTTGCGTGATGTTGGACGTAAAATATTCAAGGGTGACAAAGTGGTATGGTCGGTCTTTATCATCCTTTGTGTGATCTCACTGGTGGAGATCTTCAGTGCCACAAGCACTATCGTTTATCGTCACCAGAGCATCTGGGGACCTATTCTGCGGCATGCCATGTTTTTAATAGGAGGGGTAGGAGTGATATTACTTATTCATAACATACCCTACCGCTATTTCTCACTTTTGATCTTTGTGCTGATGGGTGCCATCGTATTGCTGATCCTGACCCCGTTTATCGGTACGACCGTCAATGGTGCTGAGCGATGGATATCATTTATGGGTATCACCATACAACCATCCGAGCTGGCCAAGATATCGCTGATGGGTACCATCGCCTTTCTACTGAGCAAGCAGAACGGACAGAACGACGGGCTACTCTTCAAGTGGATGATTGGCTTGATGGTGATGGTAAGTGCCATTATCGCCATGGATAACCTCTCCACGGCTGTGCTACTCTTCGGGGTATGCTATCTGCTGATGTTCATTGGGAATGTGAAGCTCACACGTTTGTTGAAGGTGGCCGGTTTAGGTATTGCAGCAGTGCTTCTCTTTGTATTGCTGCTGAACGTGATTCCCGCGAGCTGGACAGATAGCGGTCCTTTAAGCCGTCTGGGAACATGGCAGAACCGTATCTCTCATTTTGATGCAGCCGGTGAATTGTCTGAAGAGGAGTATTATTCTGTCACCGATGAGAATTACCAGGTGGCCCATGCCAAGATTGCGATCGCCAATGGTGGTGTGTTGGGTGTCTTCCCCGGAAACAGTACAGAACGCGATTTTCTGCCACAAGCCTATTCCGATTTTATCTATGCAATCATTATTGAGGAGATGGGAATTCTGGGAGGTTTGTTTGTGCTGCTTCTCTATGTGATCATCATGATACGCGCCGGCATGATTGCCCGGAAAACGGAGAAGATGTTTCCCAAGTATCTCGTACTGGGATCAGCATTGATGCTCTCCGTGCAGGCCTTTATCAATATGGCGGTAGCTGTCAATCTAATACCCGTAACAGGTCAGCCGTTACCATTGATAAGCCGTGGTGGCACATCTACATTGATCACCTGCGCTTATTTTGGGCTTATCTTAAGCGCTGACCGCTTTGGAATCGTAAAGAAGAAAAAAGAGGAAGTGACAGTTGAGAATAATGAGATAGATCAGAACGATGAAGATGATCATGAGAAGAACGACTTTTCTTTGATGATGGAGGAGATTGACAGGCAGCCCGAAGATAAAGTAGATTTTGAGGTGATCCAAAATTGAATGAACAATCCTCTTTTTCAATGTTATTAAGAGATATATTATGAGCAACATACAGAGTGTCAAATCAGATGCTGCCGCCAACAAACCCCCGCTGAGAGTAATCGTCAGTGGCGGTGGTACCGGCGGACATATATTCCCTGCTATTTCTATTGCCAACGGCATCAGAGAGCGGTGGCCTGATGCAGAAATACTGTTCGTTGGTGCGGAAGATCGTATGGAGATGGAGCGTGTTCCTGCAGCCGGCTATAAGATTATTGGATTGCCTGTGGCCGGATTCAACAGGAAGAACCTGCTGAAGAATGTCCCTGTAGCATTGAAGTTGCTCAGGAGCATGAAGCTTGCACGTAGAATTGTGACCGATTTCAAACCTGATATCGCAGTGGGTGTGGGTGGATATGCCAGCGGACCCACACTCAGGGCTGCCTCAGCGAATGGTGTGCCTATACTCATACAGGAACAGAACTCCTACGCAGGTGTAACCAATAAGATGCTGGCGCAAAAGGCTGCAACCATCTGTGTGGCATATGAAGGGATGGATACGTTCTTCCCGAAAGAGAAAATAGTGCTTACAGGAAACCCCTGTCGCCAGGACCTGGTGATCTCGAAAGAGAATAGCATGAAGGGATATGAATTTTTTCAACTCAATCCCGATAAAAGAACGATCCTGATGCTGGGGGGAAGCTTAGGAGCCCGCACGCTCAATGAAAGTATTATTGCATCTTTTCCTAAGTTGTCACTGGCAGAGGATGTACAGGTAATCTGGCAATGCGGGAAGTACTATTTCAGTGAGATGCAAAAGTTACAGGCTGAGGGTAAGATACCTGCCAACGTGCATCTGTTTGATTTTGTATCACGAATGGATTGGGCATACTCTGTGGCCGACCTGGTGATCTCACGTGCCGGTGCCGGATCCATATCGGAGTTCTGCCTCCTCGCTAAGGCGGTGGTGTTGGTGCCATCACCCAATGTGGCAGAGGACCATCAGACAAAAAATGCACAGTCGCTGGTCAACAAAGATGCTGCCGTGATGGTTTCAGATACATTGGCAACCGACCTGCTAATGGATGTGGCACTTTCGCTCGTGAAGAACGATGAGCGGCTGAAAAGCCTGAGCAGACAGATTGCGCAGCTGGCACAGCATGATTCTGCAAAACGGATCGTGGATGAGATTGAAAAGATAATACGGAATTAATCGTTTAGATGTAGTGCTGTAAAGTTAAATGATTCAAGTTTCGCATGATATATATATACAGTTAACTTCTATACTGACAATGTTTTGTGAATATTGTGAACATGCGAAAAAGTTGAATAAATGACTAAGCTGTAGGGGAGAGGAACTAGGAAGATGAATTACGGGAATATATATTTTATAGGTATTGGAGGAATTGGCATGAGTAACCTTGCCCGCTTTTTTCTTGCAAATGGAAAGAATGTGGGAGGGTACGACCGTACAGCGTCAGCGCTCACCGAGTTGTTACGGGAGGAGGGTGCCTTTGTTCACTACAATGATGATCTGCAGGAGATCCCGGGTGAATTCATTGACATGGAAAAGACACTCATCGTCTACACTCCTGCAGTACCCACAACGCATGGTGAGCTGAATTTCTTCAGGGAGAACGGTTATACACTGATGAAACGTGCACAGCTGCTGGGCGAGATCACCAAAACGAGCGATGCCATCTGTGTAGCAGGTACACATGGTAAGACAACCGTCTCCGGCATGACGGCACATCTGCTGCGACAGTCAGAGGTCGATTGTAATGCTTTTCTGGGAGGTATAATGAAGAACTACGACAGTAACCTGCTGCTGTCTGAAAAGAGCAACATCACCGTTGTTGAGGCTGATGAGTATGACCGTTCGTTCCACTGGTTAAAACCCTGGATTGCAATCATCACCTCTGCCGATCCCGATCATCTTGATATCTACGGCACCGCCGGGGCTTACAGGGAGAGTTTTGAGATGTTCACCTCTCTGATCCGCCCACAGGGACATCTGTTGGTTAAGAAAGATGCGGCAGTGACACCCCGCTGCGACACTTCCGTCACAATACGGAGTTATTCAGAAACGGAGGGTGATTACCATGCAGAGAATATAAGAATCGGAAACGGAGAGATACTTTTTGATTATGTTTCACCCGGCGGGAAGATTGAAGATATCTTCTTAGGTGTACCGATGAAGGTGAATATCGAGAACAGCGTGGCTGCCATCGCTGCAGCTGAGTTGTGCGGTGTCACACCGCAGGAGATACGTTATGCCATGCAAACTTTCAGCGGAGCAAGGCGGCGTTTCGATTTTCATATCAAGTCGCAGGATATCGTTTTTATTGATGATTACGCCCATCATCCGGAGGAACTCACAGCGGCTATCCGTTCGATTAAAGCACTCTACCCGGACAAAAAGCTGACTGCTGTCTTTCAGCCACATCTCTATTCACGTACACGTGATTTTGCTGCTCAGTTTGGAGAAAGCCTGTCACTGGCAGATGATGTGATCCTCCTTGATATTTATCCGGCACGTGAAGAGCCTATTGAAGGTGTCACCTCGCAGCTCATTTTCGACAGGATCACTTCACCGCAGAAGATAATCTGTAGTAAGACCGAGTTGCCACGGTTGCTTCGCAGTAAACCACTGGAGCTGCTTGTAACGTTCGGGGCCGGTGATATAGACCGTCTGTTGCCTGCAATAGAGAAGCTGCTGAGGGAGAAGTATCGGTTGAATGTTTAATGTTTATAAATTTACCCTCTCATTGAACATCTTGATGTATCTTTGCAAACGGAATCAAAACAGATGAAAGATTGAAGAAATTCCTTGTAATATTGGTGGCTGTGCTGGTTATAGGATACCTGATTTTTTCAGCGAACTATTTCAGGGACTCATCGCGCAATCAGTTGTGCGAGAGCTTTGAGGTAGTTATCAAAGATAGTGTCCGTACACAGTTTGTGCTTTCACGCGATATTGTGAACCTGGTAAAGAGATATGATTTGCATCCTGTAGGAAAGACATTTGCAGAGATCAACACGCTGGCTATCCGGGACACCATTCTCACCAATAAACTGGTTGAGTCGGCAGAAGTATACCTGACACCGGGAGGTTCCATCGTCGCAACCATTCATCAGCGTGAGCCTGTATTAAGAGTGGTCTCCAGCATGAATGGTAACTTCTATGTAGATAAAGATCGCCGGATCATGCCTGTCTCCTCAAGCTTCGCTGTCTATGTTCCCATTGCTACGGGCATGATTGATGAAGAGTATGCACAGAACGAACTCTTTGATTTCGCCATGTTTCTTCACAATAATCCCGACTGGGATGCCTGGATTGAACAGATCGTGGTACACCACAACAGGGATGTGGAGTTGATTCCCCGTGTGGGAGACTTCAGGATTATTATGGGTAGCCTGGATGATTATCCGGCAAAGTTATCCAAATTTGTCCATTTTGTGGAGGAGGGATTAAACATTGTGGGATGGAACCGCTACTCGGCGATAAACCTGAAATATGACAGCCAGGTGGTATGCACACGAAAGTAGACGAATACGCTGTGAAAGATTATCCTTTGTCTGTTTTCTGGGTGAGCACCTATAAAATGATGTTAATGTTCAAACAAAAAACGTTACAGGATGTTTGTAAAGCAACATATAACCAAAAGTTCATCAACCAATTAATATGACGCAAACAGGTTTCTTAGCTGTAATAGATCTGGGAACCTCCCGAATTAAGGGGGTTGTCGGGCGTAAAAATGAGAATGGTGTCATCTCCGTCATGGCCAGCGGTACCATTGACTCTGTTAGTTCAGTCCGCAGGGGAATGGTCTACAACATTGAACAAGCCGGAGCCAATATACAAAGGCTGGTGATGATGCTTGAGAATAGCATCGGCCGCAAAATCGGAAGTGTCTATGTCTCACTTGCCGGACAATCATTGCATACCATGGAGTTCAATGAGATGCAACAGCTCTCTTCAGGAATGGTTACAGACGAGGTGGTGAAGCAGCTGCGCAAGTCAGCCGAAAAATTCCAGCCCGAGATGAAGCGTAATTACAGGGTTGCTGATGCGGAGTATTATATTGATGACAAGCCTGAACGTAGCCCGGTAGGTGTCACAGGTGCACAAATTGAGGCCGGCTTTGAACTGATTGTAGGGAGGCCCAATCTGCTGACCAATATTCAAAAGAGCATCTCCTCAAAGACAGAGCTTAAAATTGCGGATTATATTGTGGGAGCTACTGCCTCAGCTGAGATTGCTTTGAACGAAGAAGAGAAAGAGCTGGGCTGTGCTTACCTTGATTTCGGTGCCGGGACAACCACACTGTCAGTATATAAGAATGGAATTCTCCGCCGTATGGTCGTCATCCCCTTTGGTGGTAAGAACCTTACAAAAGATATATGTGCACTGAACTTTACCGAGAATGATGCGGAGCAGCTCAAGATAAAATTCGGCAAAGCATTCGAGAATCAGGATGGACCTCTTTTTTCATCTCCCTTTTCAACCAAACCTGATATAGACCTGGCAGAGCTGAATAAAGTGATTGGCATGCGTCTGGATGAGATCACCGCCAACATCAAGGAACAGATAAGCCTCTCCGGATACGAGGGCCAGCTGGGGGCGGGGTTGATTATCACCGGTGGAGGGTCGCAATTAAGGAATCTGGATCTCTACCTCACCCAAAAGCTTAAATTGTCTGTGAGAAAGGCTCTTGCGAAGAAGACTCTTGTCAATAACGCTCCTGAGCTGATCAATGATCCGTCATTCACACAGGTACTGGGAATGTTGCTTACTGCTCAGGAGGATTGTGAACTGGTAAGAGTGGAATCTATGGATGAGAGTGAGTCTGAAGATAATCGATCTTTCACCGGCGGCTGGTTCAGCGGAAACAAAAAGAAAAATCCCAAAACGGAAAAGAAAGAGAAGAAGGCTAAACCGGAAAAGAAAGAGGGGGGATTCATTTCAACCATGGAAAATGTTTTCGGTAATATATTCACGGAAGAAGATGATGAATAAAAGCGCAAAAACTGCAAGCAATGGATGATGATATACTCGATTTTCAGATAGATAACCGTACAGATGCTATCATCAAAGTGATCGGCGTGGGCGGCGGCGGTGGAAACGCTGTGAACCACATGTTTCAGGGGGGTATTCACGATGTCTCTTTTGCTCTTTGCAACACCGATAATCAGGCATTAATGGAATCACAAGTGCCGGTGAAGGTGCAGCTGGGTGAAAATACGACCGGTGGCCTGGGAGCCGGGAACAAGCCCGAAGTGGCAGAGAAGGCTGCTGAAGAGAGCATTGGATTGATTGAAGATCTCATCAACGATGGCACCAAAATGGTCTTCATCACTGCCGGTATGGGTGGTGGAACCGGAACAGGAGCAGCACCCGTAGTGGCTCGCATAGCGAAAAATATGGGTGTGCTCACCGTGGGCATCGTGACCATTCCCTTCATGTTTGAGGGTCCCCGAAAGATCGTACAGGCACTGAAAGGTGTGGAAAAGATCGCGAAGAATGTGGATGCGCTGCTGGTGATCAATAATGAGCGGCTGCGCGATATATACAGCGACCTGACAATGCTCAATGCTTTTGCCAGAGCTGACGATACTCTGGCGACGGCCGCCAGGAGCATCGCTGAGATCATCACGGTACATGGACATGTGAACCTCGACTTTGCAGATGTGGAAACCACACTGAAGGATGGTGGTGTAGCCATCATGAGCAGTGGATTGGGGAGTGGTGATGATCGTATCAATGATGCGATAAAGAATGCATTACACTCACCCTTACTCAATAACAATGATGTGTTCAGTGCCAAGAAGATACTTATCAACCTCGCTTTTGGTGAAGAGAATCCGCTGATGATGGAAGAGATGAATGCATTGCATGATTTCATGTCTAAATTCAGCAGAGAGATCGAGGTGATCTGGGGTACAGCTGTTGAACTATCATTGGGTGAGCAGGTGAAGGTAACACTGCTTGCTACAGGCTTCTCCATCACCAGTGTACCGGGGATTCAGGAACAGCAGCAGGAATTATCGAGAGCTGAGGAGATCCAGCAACAGATTGAAAAAGATGCGAAAATTGAACAGGATAAGAGAGATAAGGAGCTGATAGAGAAATATTACGGTAAAACAGGTCTGAAAACACTCACCGCTGTGAACTACAGGCTTGAACCTTTCGTGCTGACCATCGATGAACTGGATGATGATAAAGTGCTTGAAGCATTGGAGAAGACCCCTGTATTCAAACGTGCGTCAGATTTCAATCCACGGGTATTTAAATCGGATATACCTCAGCAGTCGACCTCACTCTTTGATTAACGGCAGTAAGCCGTTCCATCCTGTTTTCCAGTACTCCATTCATCACGATGACCACATTAGATATTTAATATATGGCACTTATTGAGATTATTACTGAAGAGATTAAAAAGGCGATGCTCGCTAAAGAAAGAGTACGTCTTGACGCATTGAGAGGAATAAAAAAAGAGCTGCTGGAGGCCAGAACGGCTAAAGGTGCCGGTGATGAGCTTGCTGAAGAAACAGCTACCTCCATCTTACAAAAGATGGTGAAACAACGTAAAGATAGCGCTGAGATCTACACCACGCAGAACCGTCCCGACCTGGCAGAACCGGAGATTGAACAGATGAAAGTGATTCAGGAGTTTCTGCCACCACAGCTCAGTGATGAACAGCTCGAAGCCGCGGTGAAGAGGATCATCGACCAGAGTGGTGCCACCTCCATGAAAGAGATGGGCAAGGTGATGGGCCTGGCTACCAGGGAACTCGCCGGCAAGGCCGAAGGCAGGGCTATCTCTGCTATGGTGAAAAAGTTATTGTCTTAGATAAGGGAGAATTAGATTTTTCTTTGGTAGGGTACGTACACTTTCTTGAACCGCTTATCGAGCAGATTGCTTTTACGTGCTCTTTTTTCCATTTTTTTCAGTTCATTGCTGCGGTTTTTGCCAGTTTCAAAGTCATCAGTCAGCAACAGGAGTGAGATCGTTTCATCGTCTATTATGTCCATCTTGAAAACAACCGTCCGCTGTTCAATGATATCGTTCTCGGCAAGTTTGGCTAAAAAATCTTTTCCCGGTTCATACTTAAACGATAAGGCATTATAACCCATGGCCGATACAGTGATGAATATTATCTTCTCATTGTCAGTGAAATATATCTTACCCTCACTGTCCGTAACTTTACTCCGGATCAGTTTCTTTGATTTGTTCCGGGACTCCACCAGCACAGTCTGTAGAGGGTAATTCTGTATTCCCACCACTTTTACCACACAGGTGTCTTTTCTGGAACCTTCTAAAGCCTGGTATGCCGATTTGAGTCCGGAGTAATCATCTGTGTGAACCAACAGGAAATTATCCACCATTTCATGACTGCCCTCACCCACCTGTGCAACGGATAATCCTGCAAAACCGGTGATGCGGAATGTAACCTTGTCGTTCACGAAGGCAATAGAATCCGATCCGTTAATATATGTGCCCTCCAACTGCTGAGCAGAAAGTGAACAGGTCGAAAGTAGAATGGATATAAGTAAAAGAATCTTTCTCATGTGTGTTGTGTAATCGTTTTTCAAAGACAAATATAGCACTATTTTTCTGTACCGTTATCAGAAGAGGTGTTAAAACCATTCATTTCAATTGCCGGTATCTGCTGAAACTATATTACATAAAAAACCGCTCCCGGGAGCGGTTTTATTAGATCGTGTCATACATCTTATGATGCTCTTTATGGCTGTTGAATAAGAATCAATAATAATCCTGATTGTAACAGTCTGCCAATTGGAGGGGTCGAACAGATTACAACCCTTTTTCCGTCAGATAACGTTCTGCATCCATGGCGGCGCGACAACCTGTGCCTGCAGCAGTAACAGCCTGGCGGTAGATAGGATCGGCCACATCTCCGCAGGCAAACACACCCTCGATATTGGTTCTTGTGGAAGGCGCTTCCGTGTTGATGTAACCCACTGCATCCCTATCGATATAATCCTTGAAAATCTCAGTGTTGGGTCTATGGCCAATGGCAAGGAAGAAACCGTCAACAGCAATATCTCTTTTTTCTTCATCGCTCTCACCCATCCGTTTTACCAGATGCACTCCTTCCACCCCTTTCTCTCCGAAGAGACCTACAGTGTTGTGTTCAAAAAGAATCTCGATTTTAGGATTGTTCATCACACGCTCCTGCATGATCTGTGATGCACGCAGGTAGGGTTTACGGACAATCATATAGACCTTGTCAGCCAGGCCGGACAGATAGGTTGCCTCCTCACAGGCAGTATCACCTCCGCCCACGACGGCTACCTTCTTCTTACGGTAGAAAAACCCGTCACAGGTGGCGCATGCCGATACTCCCTGCCCGGCATATTTGGTCTCATCCGGGAGACCGAGGTACTTGGCCGTGGCACCAGTAGAGATGATCACTGTGTCTGCTTCGATCACCTTCTCATTGTCGATGGTCACCTTCAGTGGACGCACCGAGAAGTCAACAGCTGTAGCCCTTCCCGAGCGTACATCTGTACCGAATCTCATCGCCTGTTTTTTCAGATCTTCCATCATCTCCGGGCCTGTGATGCCGTCGGGATATCCGGGGAAGTTCTCTACTTCGGTGGTGGTGGTCAGCTGTCCACCCGGTTCCATTCCTTCATACATCACCGGTTCCAGATTGGCACGTGAAGCGTAAATCGCAGCCGTATAGCCGGCAGGACCTGACCCAATGATCAGGCATCTCACTTTATCATTCATACGTTATTCAGATGTTTAAAAACCTTCTCCAATAGTTCATATGGAAGAAGGTGTTTGGGTTTATAATTGCCTCAAAGGTACAACTAATCTTTTAATAGTGAAACCGATATTGCCATTATCTATTCATAGTAAACGAAAAGAATAATCTGGTGGAGTTGCTCATTTTAAGTGATATACTTACCTGAGATCGATGATCTCCGCCTCCGGGTGTGCGGACTTGTCGAACCTGAATCTGGTGTCACTGAATTTGTGATTGGCATTATAGTCGGTAATATCTATTTTGTTTGTCATGCCGTTGCTCATTGTGAGGATGACCTGCACCAGCGTGTGACTGTTTTTCTCTATAGCTGCTGTGACAACTTTGAATTCCTTATTACTGTTGGCAGGTATCATCTCCACAACATAGACGTTTTTGCCGTTCACTGTTTGTGGACGGGGTGCTTTAAGGTTATACCCGTTTTTGTACATCCCCAGGAGTGCCAGCGGGCTGATGGCAGCTATCTCCTGACCGGTGGGGTTGCTGATGTTTACTTCGTCCACTTCCTTCATCCAGACCCATTGTGTTTCACCATCGAACCAGATATCCATTGCTTCCATCTCAAGCTTAAACCGGTTGCTCTTAATGAAGGCTTTCCCCGATTGTGCCATATAGGTTGTTCCGTCCGCTTCCATTGAAGTGAATGTGAACGACAGTATGATACCCTGTGATGCCTCATAGGCATTGTAAGCTTTGTCTAAAATGGCCTTTGCATCGACCGGGCCTTGCGCAGATATTACGAAAGCGAAGAGGAGTGCAGCTGTGGTAAGGATATTTCTTTTCATCATCATTTTCATTTGAGTTCTCGTTGTTTTATAGACAGAAAAGAGTGCAGTCGGTTTAATGGTCTGCTTCCTGATTCTCACTTTCAGTTTCCTGTTGATGTGCCGCGGAGAGGTCCAATCCGGGGGGGCGGCCTAAGAACGACCTATTTAACGTAACGAATCGAGCAATTTCTCCAGCGAATATTCATCCTGTATAAACACATCCCGCGGCTTACTGCCCTGTGCTGCACCTACGATACCTGCAGCCTCCAGCTGATCCATCAGTCTCCCCGCGCGATTGTACCCGATGGAGAACTTGCGCTGGATGAGAGAGGTGGAGCCCTGCTGATGCACCACGATAAGCCTGGCAGCCTCCTCGAAGAGCGCATCCCGGTCGTTCAGATCCACTGCACCAGGCACTGCTTCGGCCTCACCGGCCACCTCGGGGAGTGCGAAAGCATTGTCATAGCCATGTTGTTTTCCGATATACCGGGTGATCTCCTCCACCTCTGGTGTATCCACAAATGCACACTGAATACGGATAAGGTTGCTCCCCTGGGAGAAGAGCATATCACCGCGACCTATAAGCTGGTTGGCACCGCTCATATCGAGTATGGTGCGCGAGTCGATCTGTGAGGTTACACGGAAGGCCATTCTGGCAGGGAAGTTGGCTTTGATGGTGCCGGTGATGATATTGGTGGTGGGACGCTGAGTAGCTATCACCATATGCATACCCACCGCACGGGCTTTTTGTGCAATGCGCGCAATGGGCATCTCTATCTCTTTACCCGCGGTCATGATCAGGTCGCCAAACTCATCGATCACCACCACGATATAGGGCATGTACTTGTGTCCTTTCAGTGGATTAAGCCGCCGTTTGATATACTTCTCATTATACTCTTTAATGGTGCGGACATGGGCCTTCATCAGTAACTCATAACGATCGTCCATCTCCCTGGTGAGTGAGTTCAGTGTTTGTGTCACTTTGGTCACGTCGGTGATGATCGCTTTCTGTTCATCCGGAAGCTTGGCGAGATAGTGCTTCTCGATGGTGGAATAGATGTTAAACTCCACCATCTTCGGATCTATCAGCACCATCTTCATTTCCGATGGATGCTTTTTATAAAGAAGTGAGGTGATGATGGCGTTCAACCCGACAGATTTACCCTGTCCCGTGGCTCCTGCAACCAGCAGGTGAGGCATCTTGGTTAGATCGAAGATAAACACTTCGTTGGTGATCGTTTTCCCCAACGCAACGGGCAGTTCATAATTACACTCCTGGAACCTTTTCGAGGTGATGACCGACTGCATCGAAACGATCTGCGGGTCTTTATTGGGTACCTCGATACCGATCGTACCCTTCCCGGGCATAGGCGCGATAATACGGATGCCTAAGGCCGAAAGGCTAAGGGCAATGTCATCTTCCAGGTTCCTTATTTTGGATATGCGGACACCAGCCTGGGGGACAATCTCATAGAGGGTGATGGTGGGTCCTACAGTGGCTTTGATGGAGGTTATCTCTATACCATAGTTGCGCAGCGTGTGAATGATCTTCTCCTTGTTCTCATTCTGTTCCGCCATGTCTACCGCTCTGTCACCGGTGTTGTAGATCTTCAACAGATTCATTGTAGGGAACCTGAACGTGGAGAGATCTTTTCTCGGATCATAATCCTCCTGCTGTTCCGTTTCGAAAGGATTGGACTCCTCCTCACTTTGTTTATTGTCTAACGGATTTTGTATCTGTGCTACCTCATCATCTTTGGGCACGATCACTTCAAAGCCATCGTCCGGTAGTGGTTCCTTTCTTACCTTTGATGTCCTGAGTGAGGTGGGGTCACTGTTAACTGTGGTAAGGGGAAGTTCATTTTCCTGTTTCTCCTCTTCTGATCGATTGATCTCATCCGGTTCAATAATTGTTTCTCTCTTTTTTTTCAGCCAGGTAAAGAATCGGCTGAGCGGTCCCGGTCTTCTTTCTCTTTCCGTAACGGTCAAATCCTGTTCATCCGTTATCTCTTCATACTCCTCCTGTTTGACAAATGAAGGCTTTCTGTTTAACAATGTATGCTGGATCCTGTACATGGAGCTTTTCCGGAAGATGACCGCAATGATCAGGATAAACAGCACGATCAGCAGCACCACACCCGGCCAGCCCACGCTGCTCTCCAGGATCTGTTCAATCTCTGTGCCGTGTGCACCGCCCCATTTCACATGACTGTCGGGAATGATTCTGTCCATGATAAAGGCACTGGTAATCGATCCGCAGATAAGTCCGAAAGCGGTGATGAACAGCGCTTTCAGCAAAGAGAAGTCAGAGACTTTCATTATCAGTAGTCCTATATATATCAGAAACAGGGGGATCAGCGCGGAGAATATTCCAAACCAGTCATTCACAAGCAATTCGGCAATGTAAGCGCCGCCTGCACCGGTCCAGTTATCTACCTCCGGTGCACCGGAACGTATCAGCTCAAAGAATGATCTGTTCAGTACTTTGCTCTGGTCAGCTGCACCTGTAAAGAAAAATGAGATAATTGCCAGGAGCATGAAGATACCCGCAAATGCGATGATCACACCAATGATAAAATGAAAGCGCTCGTTTTTGAGAAATTCAACCCATGCGATGCGCTTTTTTTTGTTTGCGGAAGAGCTCTTCCTTTTTCTTTTTGTCATAGTTTTCTCTTTTCTTACCATTCAACCGTGACTGTTAGCCTGTTCAAAAGCATTGTGAAAGGTGAAAAGCGTTATCAGTAAATTAATTTACAAATTTAGGTAAAAGAAAGTTAGATTGAAAGGATTGAGAAACCAATTTAAAGAAAAAGATACACCATGGTCCGGTGTATCTTTCTCTTTTACAGTCTCTCCTCGGGGAGAGACACTATTTCTTTTTTTGACCCAGCAGGAAAATCCCCCCGACAAGTGCTACCACACCGAGACCAAGCTCAATGTATGCATTCTGTTTCGCAGACCCATCCTCTGCCGTGATCTCCATTCCCAGCAATTCAACGGATTTTGAACTATCACTCAGCCCGTTGATACCCATATATCCCAGCACCAATGCAGCTACAATCAGTATTATTCCAATCACTTTTTTCATATCTATTACATTTTAAATGTTTATCATTTAACATCCTCAATGCCAATATTGTTCTTTCATCACGGCACAAAAGCGAAAAGTCCGCGAATCACTTCGCAGACTTTTCTTGTTAACACAATCTTCATGAAACAAACTACACTATCGAGTTGATTGCAGATTGATAATCCGGCTCCCGTGCAATCTCAGGAACCAGTTCCGTATATACCACTTTACCCTCGGGATTAACGACGACGACTGCACGTGCCAGCAGTCCTCTTAAAGGACCGTCGCTCATGAGTAATCCGTAATCCTTGCCAAACGTATTATCACGAAAGGTGGAGAGCGTAATTACATTTTCAATGCCTTCTGCACTGCAGAAACGACCGGCTGCAAACGGCAGATCGGCAGATATGCCAAGTACCACTGTATTGTTAAGCGACACAGCTTCTTTATTGAACTGACGAACCGATGCAGCACATGTGCCTGTATCGAGACTCGGAAAAATATTCAGTATAACATTCTTACCCTTGAAATCTGATAGTTTCACCTCTGAAAGATCTCCTTTTACAAGTGTGAAATCAGGAGCTGCAGTGCCTTTACCTGGCAGATCACCGGTAGTTTGCACTGGGTTGCCTTTAAATGTGATATTTGCCATATAATAATGTCAATTTAAAATTATTCTTAATAGTAACCTTGTCACAAACTTAAAACAAAGAGTCTGTTTATTTGTTCAGAATAAATGGATATTTAACTTTCAATGGTGGTTAATGTAATTCCTCCCTCAGGTAGTGAGCCGTGTAACTCTCTTTGCTGAGTGCTGCCTCTTCCGGTGTGCCGGTAGTGAGTATGTTGCCTCCTTTTTCACCACCTTCAGGGCCTAAATCGATAATATAGTCGGCACATTTGATGATATCGAGGTTGTGTTCTATCACGATCACCGTATTTCCTTTATCCACCAGTTTATTCAATACTCCCAGCAATACACGGATATCCTCAAAGTGCAATCCTGTGGTAGGTTCATCCAGCACATACAGTGTGTTACCGGTATCAGCACGGGCCAGTTCAGTGGCCAACTTCACCCGCTGACTTTCTCCTCCCGAGAGGGTGGTGGAGGATTGTCCCAGCTTGATATATCCCAGCCCCACCTCTTGTAGTACCTTTATCTTGTGAAGGATCGTGTGAATATTTTCAAAGAAATCCACGGCCTCATTGATGGACATATTTAACACATCTGCAATCGACTTACCCTTGAACCGTACCTCCAGTGTCTCGCGGTTGTATCTTTTCCCGTGACACACTTCGCAGGGAACCATCACATCGGGAAGGAAATTCATCTCTATGGTTTTGTATCCATTGCCACTACATTTCTCACATCGGCCCCCTTTCACATTGAATGAAAAGCGCCCCGGCTTGTATGCACGAATTTTTGCTTCCGGCATGCCGGCAAAGAGTGTACGGATATCGGCAAAGACACCGGTATAGGTGGCCGGGTTGGAACGGGGTGTACGTCCTATGGGAGACTGATCAACACTTACTACCTTGTCGAGATGCTCTATACCCTGAACGGACCGGTAGGGAAGGGGATCTTTGAGTGAACGGTAAAATTTCTGACTGAGGATAGGTTGCAATGTCTCATTGATCAATGTTGATTTGCCACTGCCGGAGACGCCTGTGACACAGATGAGGCAACCCAGCGGAAATGCCGTGGTCACGTTTTTCAGGTTATTGCCTGAGGCTCCTTCAATGATGAATTTCTTCCCACTCCCTTTGCGTCTTTTTTCGGGTAGGGCGATCTCCAGTTTCCCGGTGAGGTAGTTGGATGTGAGCGTGTTGTGCTTAAGCATCTCTGAGGGAAGCCCTTCAAACACCACATCACCTCCTTTTTGTCCGGCAAAGGGACCCATATCCACAATATAGTCGGATGCCAGCATCATATCCTTGTCATGTTCCACCACCACCACAGAATTACCCGAATCACGCAGTTTCTTGAGTGAATCGATCAACCTGTGATTGTCACGCTGGTGTAACCCTATGCTTGGTTCGTCGAGTATATACAGTACGTTCACCAGCTGTGATCCGATTTGTGTGGCCAGCCGTATACGTTGACTCTCCCCTCCCGAGAGCGATGCCGACGCACGTGAGAGGGAGAGGTATCCTAACCCTACATCAAGCAGAAACTGCAGGCGTGAAAGGATCTCTTTCCTGATCTCTTCGGCAATAAGACGTTGCTTTTCCGTCACTGCCGATTCAGAATGGAGGAACCAGTCATATAGCTCGCTGATATCCATCTGTGCCAGTTCGGCAATATTTTTTCCGTTAATTCTGAAATGGAGTGCCTCCCTGTTCAGGCGCTGACCGTTACATTCGGGACAGAGAGAGGTGGTGATGAACTGTCCCGCCCATTTCTGTGCTGTTGCCGAAGCATCATCATCCTGTTGCATCTCAATGTATTTGGCGATACCCTCATAGGAAACCATGTAGTTGGAGTTGCCCAGCGACTCGTTTTTGATCTTCAGTCGCTCATTGGTGCCCTGCATGATCTCGTCGACCGCCTCTTTGGGGATATCTTTAATGGGTGTTTTTGTTGTCACACCATACTTCTCACAGATGGCGGCTATCTGCCAGAAAAGCAGGTTGCTCTTTTCCTTGCCGAGCGGGAGGATACCTCCGGCGGCGATGCTCAAGCCGGTGTCAGGGATGATCTTTTCAATATCAATCTGATCTACATGGCCGATGCCTTTACAGCGGGGACAGGCACCCTGTGGAGTGTTGAACGAGAAATTATGCGGAGCCGGTTCACTGTATGACAGGCCGGTAGTGGGACACATCAGGCTGCGGCTGTAATGGCGTACTTCATCCGCTTCCACATCCTGAATGAGTATCAACCCCGAACCCTGCTTCATGGCAGTGCGTACGCTGGCTTTCAGCTTGTCGGCAAACTTGTTGGATACCACCATCTTATCTATCAGAATCTCGATGCTGTGGTTCTGATACCTGTCCACCCGCATGCCGGGGATGATCTCTCTGATCTCACCGTCGACCCTCACGTTGAGGTATCCCTTTTTACGGATCTGTTCGAAAAGCTCTTTGTAGTGTCCTTTTCTGTTTCTCACTGCCGGAGAGAGGATATAAATTTTCTTCCCGATGTATTTCTCCAGTATCAGTTCCAGTATCTGCTCATCGGTGTACTTCACCATCTTCTCACCGGTGATGTAGGAGTAGGCCTCCCCCGCACGTGCATAGAGCAGCCGCAGAAAATCGTACACCTCAGTGGTGGTGCCCACGGTAGAGCGGGGATTCTTGTTGGTTGTTTTCTGCTCAATAGAGATCACGGGACTTAAGCCGGTGATCTTATCCACATCGGGACGTTCCATCTTACCGAGGAACCCGCGTGCATATGCCGAGAAGGTTTCGATATAACGCCTCTGTCCTTCCGCAAAGATGGTGTCGAAGGCGAGAGATGATTTCCCGCTTCCGCTCAGTCCTGTAATCACAGTGAGTGAATTACGCGGTATGGTTACATCGATATTCTTTAAATTGTGCACGCGAGCGCCGTACACTTGAATCAGTTCAGTTTCAGAAGCCATAGATTGTATAAACGAATGATAACCCAAAATGTTTACTTCACTGTCCACGCCGAATCGTGTATCTTTGGTTGCTCCCCTTTACGGTAATAGAGACTCTCTGCTGTGGGGATAAGGAAGGTGTAGCTCTTCCCCTGGGCATTGCTCAACTTTGTGCTGCGTAGCCAGGAATTGAAGTCTTTCAACTGTGCATAGGTCACTTTGTTGCTCTTTGCAAACAACGCCAGGTCAGGAATGGAGGAGGTTATACGTACCTCCCTGAACGCCATAGGCTTGTAGAGGTGCTCGGGTTTGATGACGAACCCATATTGTTGCGGGTTCTCAAAGATCAGTTTGATGGCGAGCATACGGTAGTAATAACGGGTGGTCTCATCCACGAGCCACAGGTCGAGTGCATCCTCTGCCTGCTGGTTTCTCAGCTCATTAGTGATGCGTGCCTGCCCTCCGTTGTAGGAGAGTGCCGCGCCACTCCACGATCCATACTTCCGGTAGGCATCCCTGAGATAGCGGCTGGCTGCTGCGGTGGACTTCTCAATATGATAGCGTTCATCCACCTCTGCGGTGACCTCCAGCCCATATTGCTTGCCCGTACTTTGCATGAACTGCCACAGCCCTGCAGCCCTCGCGGGTGAGACTGCACGATAATCGAGACTGCTCTCAATCACTGCCAGATATTTCAGGTCGGCGGGGAGACCCTCTTTTTCAAGTATCGGTTCAATGATGGGGAAGATGCGGTTGGCGCGTTTGAAAAGGAGCATGGTGGTGGAATGGAAGTAGGTGAAGCTGTTCAGCTCCCTATCCATCCGTTCACGTTTGTCGTATCGGTCGAACGTGATCCTTTCACCGGCAAAGGTCATGCTCTCCGGTATATCTACTGATGCCGTCATGGAGAGCACCAGCGGTCTTTCCGATTCGGTCTTTCCAATTTCATTCCCGGAAGTGAGAAGCAGGGAGATCATTCCCAGGGCGGTGACCAGCAGAGTGATGGTTATAAGCAGTGTTGATTTTTTCATTTTTAATTGTTGTCTGATATATTTATGAAGTGCTACAAGTTAAGAGACAGTTTTTTATGCCTCTGTGAAGGAGTAACAAATATACAAAATTATCACTGCATAATCGAATATCATCAATTTTTCTTAAGTTTGTATCTGAGATATATCTGATCCGTAATGGTTTTATAAACCTGTTCACTGAGAATGAATTCCTCTGTCCGGATCGAGATACATAACCAGATCAGGTTACCCGATTGCTAAAAGTATAAAAAATATATGAAGCTGAAAACGCCCAGGTCAGTTATTAAAGCACACGATATTAGCCAGCTCCGCTTTCGCGACACACCCTTCGTGAAGCTGATGAACAAACGTATTTATAATATCCTGATGGTCGCCTCGCGATACGATATGTTCATGCTGGAGGATGACGGACGTGTCGATGAGCAGATATTCAATGAGTATGTATCGCTCAATCTTCGTTATCCGCCACGCTTCACGCAGGTGAACAACAACAGGGAAGCGCTTGCTGAGCTTAATCAGAACCACTATGAGCTGATCATCTGCATGCCCAATATGGACAGCAGTGATACGTTCGACCTGGCCATACAGATCAAAGAAAGTTATCCAGGTATCCCGGTGGTGCTGCTGACACCCTTCTCAAAAGCGGTAACCCGTTCACTGAGCAGCGAGAATTTGAGCGGTATCGATTATGTGTTCAGTTGGCTTGGCGATACCGACCTGTTGCTGGCGATCATCAAGGTGGTGGAAGACCGGATGAATGTAGAGCATGATGTGAAGACTGTGGGCGTGCAAACCATCATGCTGGTGGAGGATTCAGTCCGTTTCTACTCGTCAGCATTGCCGTTGCTCTATAAGTTTGTCCTCTCCGAATCGAGAGAGTTTTCGAAGGAGGCACTTAACGACCACCTGCGGATGCTGCGTATGCGCGGTCGCCCCAAGATTTTGCTTGCTCGTAATTATGAGGAGGCTGTCTCCTATTACAGGAAGTATGGTGATAACATGCTGGGTGTGATCAGCGACATGAGCTTCAGCGTGAAAGGAGAGAAGGATCAGTTTGCCGGAAAACGACTCGGGGAATGGATAAGATCGAAAGATTCCTATATCCCCATCATCTACACCTCTTCCGATTCGGGCAACCGAAAGCATATCAACGGTGTAAATGCTGTTTTCATCGATAAAAACTCCAAAACATTCCCCCAGGACCTGCGCAGGGCGATCAAGGATTACCTTGGTTTTGGCGATTTTATTATCACCGACCCCAATACCAGAGAGGAGATTTTCCGCATCAAGAACCTGAAGGAGTTGCAGATGAACATCCGCAATATTCCGGATGATGCCCTTCAGTATCACCTGTCGCGGAACCATTTCTCACGTTTCTTCTATTCGCGTGCCATGTTCCCGGTGGCGGAGATGTTGAAAAAGATCGACGTGTCGGAATATGCAAGCATGAACGATGCACGTGAACTGATTCATGCTACCATCGTACAATACCGGAGGATGAAAAATATTGGTGTGGTGGCTGTCTTTGAGAAGGACCGCTTCGATCAGTACTCCAACTTCGCACGTATTGGTGAAGGGTCGCTCGGCGGTAAAGGGAGGGGGCTGGCATTTATCGGTTACATGGTGAAAACACACCTGGAGCTGAACAATAACCAGCACTTCCCCGTGACCACACCCAAGACGGTGGTGCTCTGCACCGACCTCTTTGATGAGTTCATGGAGGCCAACAACCTCTACCCGGTGGCACTTTCGGACAGGGATGATGAAGATATACTGAAGCATTTTCTTGCAGCCAAGCTACCTAAAAGGCTGGTGAGCGACTTCCTGGTATTTTTTGATGCCATTGAAGGGCCCATAGCCATCCGCTCTTCGAGTCTGCTGGAGGATTCACAGTACCAGCCTTTTGCCGGTATCTACTCCACCTATATGATCCCCTATGTGGAAGATAAGTATGAGATGGTGCGTCTGCTGAGCAGCGCGATCAAGGCTGTCTATGCGTCGGTCTACTATAGGGACAGCAAGAGCTATATGGCTGCCACACATAACCTCATTGACCAGGAGAAGATGGCGATCGTGCTGCAGGAGGTGGTAGGGTCGCAGTATGGGAATCATTTCTATCCTGCCATCTCGGGAGTGGCCCGCTCCATCAATTACTATCCGATAGGTAATGAAAAGACCGAAGATGGCATCGTGAATATGGCACTCGGTTTGGGTAAATATATTATGGATGGAAATATGGGACTGCGTTTTTCACCCTTACACGCCTCTAAGATATTGCAGTTGAGCTCGCTCGATATGGCATTGAGAGACACGCAGACGCAATACTACGCACTGGATCTTGATTCGGTAGAGAAGGATTTCACCATCGATGACGGCTTCAACCTGTTGAAGCTGCGTCTGAGAGAGGCGGAGAACGAGGGTCCTCTTCGATTTGTGGCATCCACCTACGATCCGCAGGACCAGATCATACGTGATGGCTTTTATGAAGGGGGGAGGAAGATCATCTCGTTCGCCAACATCCTGCAGCACGACATGTTCCCACTCAGTGAGATCCTTGAAAAGATATTGAAAGCTGGTCAAAAAGAGATGGGACGACCGGTGGAGATCGAGTTTGCTGTAGATATCAGGGACCAGCAGCTTGCCTCCTTCTATGTGTTGCAGATACGTCCCATTGTGGACAACAAAGAGGTGGTGAATGAAAACCTTGATAAGACAGATCTGAATGATGCTGTATTGTTCTCAAGTAATGCCCTGGGTAACGGCATCTCCAATGATATCCATGATGTGATCTATGTAAAAACGGATGCGTTCAGTGCGTCAAATAATACGCTGATAGCGCGCGAGATTGAGAGCCTTAACAGCAGGTTTGTCGCTGAGGGAAACAACTATGTTCTGGTTGGTCCCGGACGCTGGGGTTCTTCCGATCCATGGCTGGGCATACCGGTGAAATGGCCGCATATCTCACAGGCACGTGTGATCGTGGAGTCGGGGATGGAGAACTACCGTATTGAACCGAGTCAGGGAACCCATTTTTTTCAGAACCTCACCTCTTTCGGTGTGGGTTATTTCACCGTGAACCCGTTTTTGGAAAACGACGGTTTCTTCGATGAAAACTTTTTGAACCAACAACCGGCCATACACGAAACAAAATTTATCCGGCAGGTTCGTTTCGATCAACCTATGAGCATCAAGATTAATGGGAAAAAGAGGGTTGGTGTGGTATTGAAACCCGGAAAGTAACCTTTTTATTTATAACCAGATAGTTCGTCTTCGGGAAAACAGACCTGTTTTTCCGTACCGCTTTCATATGTATGCAGATTGTCCATGTCACTTCTCAGCAAGCAGCCGACAGTGCGTTAAGGATGGTTAAAGTCCGGGCTGCGGTGCAGCTTTTTTCTGTTACCTGCATCTTTGTGATGTATACATGAGATCTCATAATTACTACAAACAATTTTTTAATTATTAAAAAAAGAACGAAGTATTATGAAAGTAAAACCATTATTTCTACTTACGCTATTGTGTGTAAGTGCGCTATTTATTGCCTGTGACAATGATGAAGCAGAAAGCAGACTAACATTCGATAAAAACAGTGTCACTCTCAATGTCGACGAAACCGATACAGTGAAGGTAAGCGGTGGGGTAACACCCTATAAAGCTGAGGAGGCAAACGATTCTATCGTGGAGGCCACAGTGAGCAGTGCTGCGATCATTGTAAAAGGTTTGAAGATAGGAAACACAACAGTCAAGGTGACTGATAAGAATGGTGTTCACGCAACCTTTGCGGTGAAAGTAGAAGAGTAATCACCACGGGTATTATTTATTGATCCGGCATCCTCTTTCTTCTGCATGCGAAGAAAGCTGATGCCGGTTTTTTTATTTGCTTTGATACAAACAAAAGCGACGTCTATTTGTTAAATAGTTAATTAATACAACAATCGCCAAACATCACCCTCATGAAAAAAGTATCCCTTACACTGCTTCTTATATTGTTTACCTATGGCGTTTTTTCACAAAAGAGACAACCGATGAAAGATCCCCGTTATGCGAATGAGTGGGTCAAAGTGCTTGAGCTTGAGAATAAATCACTGCCACAGTCGGCTGCGGCAGTAGTGGACAGCATCCTGCGCATGGCTGTGGAGGATGAAAACAGTCAGCAGATCATCAAGGCGCTCATTCATCAGGGTAAGTATGAGCTTGCCATCGATGAGCAAAATGATACCGTCATCTTCCGCAACCTGAACAACATGGTGGAGAAGAGTGACGATGTGGTGGAGAGGGCTGTGTTGCACTCCATGCTGGGTGAGCTCTATCTCCAATACTACCGGAAAGAGCAGTGGACGATCGACCAGCGCACGGAGCTGGGTGATTTTGTGCCGGCCGATATGAAGGAGTGGACACGCAATATCTTCTATGACAAGGTGGTGGAGCATCTGAGTGCTTCCATTGCAGCGCAGCGTGAGCTGGAGCAGGCAGAAGTGGAATCCTACGCCGCTGTCATCACGATGGGTAAAGATTCACGCAGGTTTTATCCCACGATGTA
>JADMKJ010000001.1:0-2741 GCA_015478855.1 Proteiniphilum sp. | reverse complement strand
GGAGATACTACATTCATTGTGGAGGTGGATAGGCCGGGGACCTATATGCTTACCTTCCAGTCATCCCCGGGATTGCAGGATCACAACAGCAGCGATTATTTCTTTGCTGTCTCCGACCTGACACTCTTCTCTCGTCCATCGGCAAAGGATAAGTACGATTTTTTCGTGGTGGACAGGGTCACCGGCATACCGGTGCAGCATGCCGCCGTGCAGATCTACAAGCTGCCGGGAAACTGGCGCAACTCAACACTCACCGAGGTTGAGACACTTCCCGTGAATGAGATGGGACTGGCAGTGTACCATAAAGAGATACCCAACAACGATGTCTATTACCACGCTGTTGCCGGAGATGACAAGGGCTCATTGCTGAACCGCCTCCCCTATGGCGGGTATCACTACTCCGAAACGACGCCGGAAAAGCAGGAGAGAGTGAGCATTTTCACCGACCGCAGTCTCTACCGACCGGGCCAGACCGTCTACTTCAAAGCGGTGGCTATTGAAGCGGAGAAGAGCAGGAATATTATCGTCAGTGATAAAGTGATTGCGTTTGTGCTGCGTGATGCCAATGGCAGAGAGGTAGCCACGGAGAAGTTGAAAACCAATGCCTTCGGCTCTGTCTCGGGTGCGTTTGTGTTGCCGCAGGGCCTCCTGCCTGGAATGTTTATGATTGAAACGGAGCAGGGGAGACTATCCCTGCGTGTGGAAGAGTACAAGCGACCCACGTTTGAGGTAGCCTTCGATACCATCGATCAGACCTACCGTTTCGGGGAGGAGATCAGGTTGAAGGGGAAGGCACTCTCCTTCTCGGGGATCAAGCTGCAGCACGCAGAGGTGCAATACCGCATCACCCGCCGCCAGACATGGTGGTGGCATTGGGGCGGTTCGGTTGATCAGTTCACCGAGGGAGCGCTGATGACCGATGAGAACGGCATGTTTGAAATCCGGTTTACACCCGAGAAAGGAGATGGTGAGCAGGGCATACGCTCAGTCTACAGTTTCGACGTGGAAGCCACCATCACCGACCTGAACGGTGAGACGCAGGTGGGTAACTATTCCATCACCGTGGGGGATGTCTCCATGATGCTGCAGCTGGAGATGCCGGAGCGCCGTGAGAGAGAGGACAGTGAGAAGATCATCATCTCAGCAAAGAACCTCGACGGGAAAGAGATCACGGCAAAGGGTACCTATCAGGTTTTCTCTTTACTTGAGAACGATTCCATTCAGCGGCAGGTGGCGCAGGGTGATTTCACCAGCGGTGAACAGCCGCTGCTCGGCAAACAGCTTACAACACTCTCCTCCGGAAAATACAGGGTGAAGCTGCTGTCGGAGGACGACAGGGGTAACACCATTGAAGCAGAAAAGGATATCATCCTCTACGCTTACGATGATAAACATCCTCCCATCAAAACAAACAGCTGGCTGATTGAGAGGAACACTCTCCTCTCTCCTGAAAAAAAGGGTGAGGTGATTCTCGGTGTCACCGACAAGGTGCATGTGCTGTATGAACTGTGGCAGGGAAACAGCCTCCTGGAGCGCAGGTGGGTGGTGCTGAACAATGAAAACAGGCGCTTCTCCTTCCCCTGGAAAACGGAGTACAAGAACGGGATTACGCTCATGCTGACCTATGTGATAAAGGAGCAGTTCCATGCACACAAGGTGAACCTGCTGCCGGAGAAAGAGAACAAGGAACTGAAGGTGAAGCTCGATGTTTTCCGTGACAGGATCCGTCCCGGAACCGACGAAGAGTGGCGTGTCACGGTGACCGACCACGAAGGAAATCCTTCACAGGCTGAGGTGCTGGCGTCGATGTACGATTACTCTCTGGATAATATCTACCCGTCACACCGGTGGAACCTGGCCATCCCATCTTTCAACAACTATAACTCACGCATGGAGCTCACTGCAGACAGATCATTCTGGCTAGCTTACGGCCGCGGATATATTCATCTGCCGGCTAAAGAGGTGTCACCATTTCAATTTGATCAGTTCAACTGGTTCGGTTTTTCACTCTATCACGGTTCACGGATGTTGTTCAGAAGTGCTGATGCAAAGGGTGTTGAAGAGGTGATGGTGGTGGGATACGGTGAACAGAAAATGAATGTCAGAGGGGTGGCGCAGGAAAACGGTATTGCTGCTGCTTCAGATGTGATATTTGCTACACGTGAGTCGGCTCCGGCGCCTCCGGCACCGGAGGCTACCGACATGGAGGCGTCTGCTCCTCAGGTACGTCGTAATTTCAATGAGACCGCTTTTTTTCTACCGCAGCTGAAGACTAACGAGAAGGGTGAGACGCAGATAGCCTTCACGGTACCCGAGAGCAACAGCCGCTGGCGCTTCCGCCTGCTGGCACACGATAAGCAGCTGAAGAGCGGAGAAGCTGAAGCATTCACCGTCTCACAGAAGGAGCTGATGGTGACACCCAACATGCCCCGCTTCCTGCGTCATGGCGACAGGACAACCATTGCAACGAAGATATCCAACCTCTCGGATAGCACCGTCAGCGGTGAGGTACAGCTGGAATTCTTTAACCCCCTGACAGAAGAGGTGGTGCATCACATCCCGCTGCTGGATCAGGTGCAGATGTTCTCTCTGGATAAGGATGCATCCTCTGAAGCTTCCTGGAGCTTTGATGTGCCAAAGGATATTGATCTGCTGGGCCTGCGCATCATCGCCACAACGGAAGCATTCAGCGATGGTGAGCAACATGCGCTGGCCGTGCTGCCCAACCGTATGCTGGTGAC